>JBAUVX010000001.1:0-4616 GCA_049583465.1 Waddliaceae bacterium
AGGGGATTGTTATTTTTATAAAAAATATTCGTTTTCCAATCGTTGGCAGATTCTCACGCCCGAACCGGACCGAGTGACACTTATTTGTAGATATTTCCAGGACGCAGTTCTGGTGAAGAGCTCATAATGCGTTGAGCTAAATAGCCCGTTCCATCAGAGCTCGCCTGACCAAACCATTGAACGGACAACACAGCAAGAAACAATATCGTCTCTTTGGTCCAGTTGCTTGGACCAAAGCTTAGATAGCCTCTGTCGTTTCCTTGCCATAGAGGTCTTGCAGCTGCACACCCATTTGCCTGAAGCCCCCGCAGGCCATGATCACAATAACAGCATAGCTTATTGTCCCGAGCATAATCACAGCAAACTGGACGATGTCAGTGGCAACGACGCTTCTGAGACCCCCTGTTGTAGAATAGAGCCAAGTAAAAAAGACAATCACTCCGACCGAAATCAAATTATTCGCCGAGAAGGTCCAAAACCGAGGGTCTTCCTGAGGAATGGTCGTGAGAACGATATTCCATTTTTTTACAGTTTCTGTAAGGGGGGTTATCACAAAAGAAGGAAGCCACTCGTGCCAGGGGAGAAACAATTCAGCAATGCGTGTTCCCGCCATGAGGACAACCGCGAGCACAGTACAATTCACAAGGGCGCCTAAATGAAAAGCCTTGATGACACGCAAAATTTCTGCTCCCTTTCCTGCATACCGAAGCTCCATGAGTTCTGCATCTGTCAGGATTTTTGCCCGTCTCCAAAAGCCTCCAAAGAGGAATCCCATCAGGAAAAACGCAATCACGTAGACCCATGCCGCCAAAGGAAAAATGTTCCATAGGAAGCGACTAAACCCGCAACAAGAAGAGGTGTGTCGGCGGCATATTGGGTTGCTGCCATGCTGATCCCCGCACGCCATCCTTTGGAGATCACGTCCGGCCAAAAAATAGTTCTCCAGATCCCTGGACGCTTTTTTACGAAAATAGAGGCCAAGCGAAATGGAATAAATCACAAATGCCAGTAGGATAAGAAGATCCATCCACATGAGGTCATCATACAAAAAGAGACCTTGTTGTCAAACCAGCTTTGAAAGAAGAGTCATCAATGGGTCTCTGAATAGTGATGCTTGCGACGGAAAGGGCTGTGCAGATGTTGGTGGTGAAAGGGTCGAATGCGGCGGCCATCTTGGCATTCATGCGTACAGCACCCTTGGTAGTGACTGAGACAGGTTCCGCAGCAGAGGAAAAGTGTGTTGCAGTCCATATTGGCACAGTTGTAGTAGGTTTCTGAACGTTGTCGGCAAAAACGGCAGACTCCAATTGCAGGGGATTCTTCTTTGCTGATGGAGACGGATAGCCGATCATCGAAAACAAAAAGCTTCCCTAGCCAGTGCTTAGCACCAACTGTTTGGCCATAATTGATGATGCCCCCTTCGAGTTGATAGACCTCCTTAAATCCTTTTTTCAAAAGAATTGATGAATACAGCTCGCAGCGAATTCCTCCGGTACAGCACATCATGACAGGATGTTCAGGTTGATAATCTTCCTGAAGCTGTTTAGCATAGTGTTCAAATTCTCGAAAATTTTTACAAGGGGGAAGAGTCGCTCCTTCAAAATGCCCGAGTGCCCATTCATAGTCATTGCGTATGTCGAGTACAAGGTAGTCTTTATTGCTTTCCAACATCCTTTCCCACTCTCTTGGGGAAACGTGCTCTCCCCTTCGGGATAAATCGATTTCTTCGTCGTGGCCGACTAGCCGTGGACGATACTTGACCGTTTTTCTTGGGAATACGTGCGTGTGATAATGATTTACTTTAAAGTGAGTATGCTGAAACATCGGCGTTTGGCGCATCCATTCAATATATTCTTTTCCGTCTTTTGTCGATGCCGACAGTTGCCCATTGATTCCTTGTTCAGAAAGATAGACCCGGCAGGTAATATCATGTTCTCCGATAAACTGCTGCTGCTTTTTGACCTCTTTTTCCGGGTTTTTGATTGGGGTCAGCTGATAAAAAGAGATAATTTGATAGGGCTGAGGCTGTTGGCCCATGGAGTAAAGTCTCCTCGGTAAAAAAATTTTGATAAGAGAATTTTAGAACAAAAAGGAATTGTTTTCAAGTAGGCCGTCCACCCCCCCAGGTGACAGGCTCGATTTTGAACCCGGATTATTAAAGATGATTGGAAAAAGGCTATACCGCTTTAAACATGTGCGGTGCTGGTCTCTCAAAGACTATTCTGTTACCATCCTGTTTTTTTGACAGCATCTTATACCAAAATTTTCATCTTTATAGGCCGCCTCTTTAAAGAGCAATACACCCTTTTCTTCAATCTGTTTGGCACTCAATAATTTAGCAATAAAGTACTCATCTTCGAATTTGCCATTGAGCATTTCTCACGAGGGTTTCCATAGCTGTGGACCCTTTTTACGTTATCAAAAAGCTTTTAGATGCTTTCTTATTCAAGAATGAAGTTCAGCAAATGGCCAAAAATTAAAATTTAGCCTTTTTTATTCTTTAGTAAGTCAGGTGAATCGCAGAGTCCAAATTTCTCACACTATTCCTTTTCTAAAAGATAATTTTTTGCCGCCTCAAGCACATTGATAAACTTTTTATAGGGGAAATTCCACGAAAGTTGTCCTTCAGGAGGAGCATAAATTTCAATTTCTAGGTTCTCTGACTCTTTATCACAATTTAACATAGCAAGAGGGTGATTTTTCCAATAAACATCTGCCACAATCTCTTCAAAATCACAGTCACTACAAAGATAAATTGTTTTCGATCTTCTTCATTTAAATTCCTTTAAACACAAACAAAGGGACCATTATTCCACAAAGCCACGAAAACGGCCATTTGTCTTATCTTTGCCTTTCCTTTGGCGATTGCAATGAGACTATCTATCAGCTTCTAGACTTTGGGTTTATCGTCATCTCTCAATGCCCTCTCATACTCATTTTTGGCAATCTCGCAAGCTTTATCTAAAGCCTTGCTTGTTTCTTCTTGATTGGATCCCCCATCCTGCTTAAGAATCTCTAATGCATGGTGGAAAGGAGACACCCTGCGCCCTAGGGAATAAAGACAAGCAAACCATTAAAGATGTTTTGGATGCATTTATCTTGAAAAATAAATTTCAAGAATTAGCCGGATCTGGAAATTAATTTTCTTTTTCCTCATCAATTTTCCTTAATTCCCAAAGACGTTTTCTAGCTTTATGGATGATTTCTTCAAACTCATCAAGGCGAAAATTCCAACAATCTCCATCTCTTGGAGGATAAATTTTTATTTTCATATTTTCAAAGCCTTCTTCTTGAGTAAGAAGGGCTACCAATTGATTGTCATAACCTATGTCAGCAATTAAATCTTCATAATCAAAATCGCTACCAACTGAAAAATTAAATTTTATTTTCTCCATTAATTAGGCTCCAGAAATCCACGAAATGTCCCATCTTTGTAAAAACGAATTCCAGCACCATCTTGACGATAAAAATCAACACCGCCGAAATTATTCGGTTTCGAAAATCCATTAGGATCCGTCAAAATATCATCCAAGTGCCACTGTCCTTGTAAATTTTTCGACCCTGGATTTCCTGTTGCTTTAGGAAAAATGCTGCCAGGGCGTCCCCCATGCTTATCCAAAGCCCTACCAGCTCTAGTCAAGCCCCTTCGATCAGGAACTCTCCCGGTTTTTGAAAGTATATCTAAGTCCACTCTTTTTGACACGTTCCCTTTTGGGAGTTTTACCTGAAATCCTCACGTTCTCTATTAGTGATTCGAAAAGATTTTGATGATTCATCCTAAACAACCGTTCCGCAGCTGTTGTGTTGTCCGACCGTTTCGTATGGAAATTATGGACAACTGTAAGAGCTCTAAGGCCTCGGGTATTGAGCCTGTGAAACCGATGATAGTAAAGTGAGAGCATTCCATTTCTACCCTCCACGCAAGAACTCGACCTTTGGAACAAACCCGCACATTCTTCGCCCTCCTTCATCCATATATTCTTTTGATCCTCTGAGTAGACTGCCTCTTCAAACCTCCGCTCCAATTCTTCTTTCAATGATTTAAGTTTGTCTTTTTCTTTTTTCGGCAGCCGTCTCCAGATCATTTTTAGGTAGCAAAGTGGAAATATGACCACATGGAAAAAATGTTCCTGAGCTTCTTCGAGCTTAAGAGCTTTTACGAATGCAGCATAGAGCACGACAAAATAAGTGACAGAACTGACGATTGAATCAAAAGATCGTCCGGCTTTTGCTAGTCGTTTATGACATCGCGAGGAAAAATCTGCATCTTTTGCACAGGTCTCTATTATATGTAGTTGTGTCTCAAACCTCTCTTTGATTTGCACAACTGTCTGTAATTTTCCCGTATCCATATTGATGGGGTGATGGATCCTTCCTAACTCCTTCTTGGCCTCTCTAACTTTTGTGCACCGCTCTTTTCTCACCTCGTACCCATGTTGGTTAAGATTGCGGATTTCCGCAGCCTTGGAAGTTTTTCCTGAATTCTTTCCATGTTGTTTAACGACCTTGCTGAGCTTCTTCTCAGCCTTAGCCAAATTCATTTCAAATTCCCTTTCCTGAGCAACTAGCGGTGCTGATGTAGCTTTGGTCAGCTCATGCTGAGCATGAAAAAGCTC
>JBAUVX010000002.1:0-8090 GCA_049583465.1 Waddliaceae bacterium
CAAGAATAGGGTAGCAATTTTTGAGAAAACATGATGATTGTTCTTGACGGTCAGAGCTTTACCATTGAAAAAGCACAAGCTGCCGCACAAGGGGCTAAAATTGCGATCGATCATGCCGTCAGAAAAAACATGGATCTTTCCCGTGCCATTGTAAAAAAAGCCTCTCGGCAACGAACACCGGTCTATGCCGTGAATACAGGCTTGGGTCATTTTGCCCGGATACATATTCCCAAAAAACAACAACTAGAACTACAGGTCAATATCCTCAAGAGTCATGCTGCCGGGTGGGGCCCTCCCCTTTCTATTGAAGAGACGCGGCTGGCCATGGCGTGCCGCCTCAACACGCTCCTGAAAGAATTTTCCGGTGTGACCTTCGCCCTTTGCCAAGCCCTCTTAGATCTTGTGAACCACGGCATTTATCCCATTATTCCGGAGCATGGATCCGTAGGGGCTAGCGGCGATTTGGCTCCGTTAGCCCACCTGGCTTTACCGCTGATAGGAGAGGGTGTTGTTCGCTATAGGGAGCAAACTCTTTCGGCCTCTGAGGCTTTAAAGCAAGCAGGACTCAAGCCCTATCAATTATCGGAAAAAGAGGGGGTTGCCCTGATTAACGGAACACAGATGATGCTTTCCGTTGGGACTCTTGCCTGCCTTCAAGCGATCTCATTGCTCGACCATGCTGATCGCATTGCCGCACTTAGCTACGAAGCGCTGATCGGCAATCCCGAAGCATTGGATCCACGCATCCATCGAGCTAGGAGACAGCTGGGCCAAATCGAATCTGCCAATGCCATTCTCACACAGCTTAAAGGATCCTACCTTTTTAATAAAAACCTCCAACGCATCAGAGTCCAAGATCCTTATTCTCTCCGTTGCGCACCGCAAATCCATGGTCCTAGCCGCGATGCGCTGCGCCATGTCAGGGAAATTATTGAAAAAGAGCTCAATGCCGCAACGGACAATCCCCTTGTAATTCAGGAAGAGGAACGCCTTGTCAGCGGCGGAAATTTTCATGGGCAAAACCTTGCGATGGCTTTTGATTATGCGGCGATGGCAATAGCGGAAATCGGCAATGTTTCCGAGCGGCGGCTCGAGCTGTTATTGAACCCTCATTTCAGCGGCCTCCCCCCTTTTCTAACTCCCCGAGAGGGGATCAACTCTGGGTACATGGCCTCCCAGTATCTGAGCGCATCGCTTGTGAATGAAAACAAACTGTTGGCTAATCCCTCCTGTACAGATTCAATCCCCGGGAATGTAGGGATTGAAGATCATGTGTCGATGGGGATGACGTCAGCTAGAAAATTAAAAAAGCTGGTCAAAAATGCACAAGCGATCTTAGCAGTTGAGATGATGGCCGCAGCACAAGCGATCGACCTAAGACAGATTGAGAAGCTCGCTCCTATTTCCCACCAACTCCTTTTTTCGAAAGCCGGTGAAAAATGGAAGCTTGGTGCAGGCACATCGAAAACCTATGCTTCAGTGAGAGAGAAAATTCCACAACTTGTTGAAGATCGCATCATCTCCGATGATATTCAACAAGCTGTCAACATCTTACGTATGGCTTAGAGGGTGGCTGCAAGAAATGAAATCGGAATTTATTAGGCAATATGCCTCCCATCCCCATTATCGATCCCCTAGAGGACCGGCATTGCATGCACGATCTTGGCAAACAGAAGCTCCCCTTCGAATGCTGTTGAACAACCTGGATCATGAAGTTGCCGAAGATCCGGAAAATCTCATCGTCTATGGAGGAACGGGGCAAGCAGCCCGGAATGTCGATGAACTTCACACGATCATCAACTGCCTGCTCGATTTGCAGGAAGATCAAAGCCTTCTGATCCAGTCGGGAAAAGCTGTCGGTGTGATCTCCTCGCACCCGGAAGCCCCGAGAGTTTTGATTGCCAATAGTAATATCGTTCCCCATTGGGCCAATTGGGACCACTTCAGGCAGATGAAAGACCGCGGCCTCACGATGTATGGGCAGATGACAGCAGGAAGCTGGATCTATATCGGAACCCAGGGCATTCTCCAAGGAACCTATGAAACATTTGCCCAGCTTTCCCGAAAGCATTTTTCGGGCAATCTTAGAGGAAAATTAATCGTTTCCGGGGGGCTTGGAGGCATGGGAGGGGCGCAGCCTCTTGCAGTGACAATGAATGACGGTGTTTTTCTGGGCGTCGATATCGATCCTTCACGCATCAGAAAAAGGCTGCATACGCGCTATCTCGACAGAATGACCGACCGGATTCAAGAGGCAATTTCTTGGGTATTGGAAGCGAAAAACCATCGGACTCCCCTCTCTGTCGGCCTCGTTGGAGATATCGGCGACACCTTGCATTATCTGCTGGAAAACCGCATCGTGCCCGATGTCGCTACAGATCAGACGTCGGCGCACGATCCCTTGAATGGATACATTCCCTCGGAATATTCCATTGAAATGGCAAGACAACTGAGGAGAGAGGATCCAGAGCAATATCAGAAAAAAGCTTTGTCCAGCATGGCCCGCCATGTCAATGCCCTTCTAACGATGAAGCAGCAAGGAGCCATTGTCTTTGAATATGGCAATAACCTGCGGCAATTCGCTCGACAAGGAGGGGCGTCGCAAGCCTTTGACATTCCCGGTTTTGTTCCGGAATATATCCGCCCTCTTTTTTGCCAAGGGAAAGGACCATTTCGATGGGCGGCGCTGTCCGGAGATGCTGACGACATCCGCAAAACAGACGAGGCGCTAATCCAAACATTCCCGGACAACAAAGATCTCCGCAAATGGTTGCGCCATGCAGAGGAGAAAGCGGCCTTTCAGGGATTGCCGGCAAGAATCTGCTGGCTGGGTCTTGGAGAGAGAGACAAAGCAGGATTGGTGTTTAATCATCTTGTTGCCGGCGGAGAGGTGAAAGCCCCGATTGTCATCGGCAGAGACCATCTCGATGCAGGATCTGTTGCCTCCCCTTTTCGTGAAACAGAAGGGATGAAAGACGGATCGGATGCCATATCCGATTGGCCGCTGCTGAATCTCATGGGAAATACCGCAAGCGGAGCCACATGGGTGGCATTTCATGATGGAGGCGGTGTCGGCATCGGCTTTGCTCAACACGCAGGTTTCGCCATTGTCGCTGATGGCACAAAACGAGCAGAGAGGTGCTTGCAGCGCGTTCTCTTTAACGATCCCGCAACGGGAGTTCTGCGCCATGCCGATGCGGGGTATGACGACGCAATCGACTGTGCAAAAAAATTCCATCTATGACACTCGTCGGACCAATAACACAACTCTTAACCATGGATCGTCTTCCCCTGTGCGGACCCGTTAACGATGAACAACTCATCACAATTCCCCATGCAGGAATTTTAATTGACGGGGAAAAAATCGGAGTTGTCGGCAACTTTGACGATCTCAATGGTTCCGCTGTTGAAAACATCGTTTCCATTTCCTCTCCTTCCGTTGCACTTCCCGGATTCATCGACGCTCATACACATTGTTGTTTTTCCGGTTCGCGATCTGCGGATTATGCCTTGCGGATGCAGGGGCGCTCCTACCAAGAAATCGCCTCTCTAGGGGGAGGCATTTTGGACACTGTCCAGAAAACACGGGAAGCATCCCATGAAGAATTGATCGATGCCATGCTTGCCCGCATGAAGCAATTGCTTCGTCTTGGCGTGACCACTTGCGAATGTAAAAGCGGCTATGGTTTGACGGTAAAAGATGAGATAAAACTGTTGGAAGTGATCAATCAGGTGTCGAAATTGCAGCCCATCGATGTAATTCCCACCTGTTTAGCCGCTCACGCCCTTCCCCGGGAATTTTCCTCTCGATCAGACTATTTGACCTACCTAATCGAAAACCTCTTTCCTGTTCTCAGAGAGCGTCCCCTCGCTAATCGCATGGATATTTTTATCGAGGAAGGAGCCTTTACCGTTGAAGAGTCCCGTCGGTATCTGCAAAAAGCAAAAGACCAGGGATTTTCATTCTGCCTCCACGTTGATCAATTCACTCGAGGGGCCTCCCATTTAGCTGCAGACATGCACGCTCTCAGCGCAGACCACTTAGAACAGGCGAATCCCGAAGATTGCCGAAAACTCCGAGATGCAGGTGTCATTGCTGTCGTCTTACCCGGAGCATCTCTTGGTCTGGGAATGCCGATGGCCCCGGCGAGAATGATGCTAGATCAGGGGCTTGCGGTTGCGATTGCCTCTGATTGGAACCCGGGGTCGGCGCCTATGGGCAATATCTTAACACAAGCAGCAATTCTTGGAGCGTCGGAAACATTAACCATCGCGGAAACACTGGCGGGAATGACGGTAAGAGCTGCAAAAGCGCTATCTTTAGACAATCGGGGTGTCATCAGGCCCGGCATGCGTGCAGATTTTATCATTTTTCCCTGTGACAATTATCGTGAAATCTTGTATCGTCAGGGGTCGCTTTTGCCCTCTTGGGTTGTCATTGGCGGAAAGCTGTATTCAAGTCCCCCTTGAATGTAAAATTAGATAAAATCTTTATCGTTTCTGAATAATTGAAGGCTAAAATTTGCACTTCAAACTAAAAAAAAAAGAGAATATCGTGATTGAAGATCGTCCATTAAGTTCCCTCCAAGCTTCCCCCGATTATGAAGAAGAGAGGCCGGAAGAGGAACTCCCAAGCCATCCTTTTCTCAATCAATTGCATCGAGTCGCTGCCATTGCAAATCGAATATTTCAAGAGATCATGGCCTTCTTTAGCCGGCTTTTCTTTTCCGAACAACCCCTACAGCAACCGGACCCCTTCAGAAATGTCTGTATCCGACAAAGAAGGGAGCCTAGAAGAGATTTTCAAGCCGTCGAGATGGAGCGAAAAGCTTCGCCTAATAGACGTGCGCACTCTGACTTAGATTTACACGGACATCGATCATCTCCCAGGCGGGTACTTGAGAGGGTTTCTGCACGACATGATCGCCTTCTTATACCCGATGTTAGGGATGCAGATAGGCTTTCATCCGAGAGAGATGAAAATGATTCCCCTATTGTTCAGTTCGAAAAAGTGTTGAAACATACATTGGAACTGTTTCTGGAGGAAAAAAGCGATGAAATTGTCAATCTCCTATTTGATGTTCCCATTCAACAACTCGCGGATCAAGAAGACAATCAGGGAGGAGAAGCGGATTTTCTCAATGAACTTCTGCCCGGAATTCGCAATATCCTTATCAGATGCCGAGATTCTCAAAATCCAATGGATGGGCTCGTGCGTCGAGGGGTCAAAAATGCCATTAAAGAGATTGGGAAAAAGGTTGGGAACAAGGTGATCGCCAAGGTGATCGACCTTATCCAAGAGAGTGATCAAGAAGAAGATCAGCCTCAGCATCCCCTTGTCGATACCCCTTACAAAAAAATATTTGCCCATCTCATCGAAGAAGTTAGCAACTACACCCAAAAAATAGCCCGGGGAGAAAACTTTGACAAAGAGGAAGACGTCGAAGAAGATGTGAATAGCCGCATTAAAGAGTTTGCAAGGGAAGTGATCGATCTTGTCAGTCAAACTGAGGATCTCATCCTGCAAGATGTGATTGAAGAGGTTTTCGAACGGTTGGAGGACCTCTATTCCATTCCGAATGGAACGATTGAAGAATTAGAAGAACATTTTTATGATGTCCTCTTAAAATTTATTCAAAGCAATCCCGGAAAACTTCCCGATTTTCTTAAAAAACGCTTTGAAGCGTTTCTGCCTGAGCTGCCGGAGCTCATGGGCAATCTCCGACAAGAAGGCCTTCTGCTGCGTTTGATTAACACGGTCCCTAAGAAGATGAGACTAAAGATGATCCTATTTGATTTTCGCGAAAAGATCAAAACAATGCTGACCGAACAGTTTACCGACCAACTTGAATCCTTTCTTTCTCCAGAAAACATTCAGCGGCACATGGCCGACTCTGTCTTTCCAAGTATTCGAGGAGAGATGACTGAACTATTAGTAAAAGAGATCATCCTGGACATGGATGAGGCCGAACTTAGTGAATTATACGGTCTGTTTTATGGTGAAAGCGAGGATCTTTCCGAAGATTCCCAAAGAGAGGCATATAAACGCATTCATGAGGCCTTGTATACAAAATGGCAAAAGAGATTTCCTCACTCTTTTAAAAGAGACGACGATTGCGAAGATCTTGAAGACGATATCAGTTTCCGGGATTTTGAAAAATTGGCGACGCCTCTAACAAAGGAAATCCGGCGGCATTTAAATCGAGAGGACGGTAAACGAACATTGCCGGAAAGTCTTGCCGACTTTTGTACTCCTCCCGCCCCCCCTCCGGAAGAAAGCGTTGTGCCCTCCGAATTGTATGACAAGATACTACAAAATCTCATCATTGACATCGGGGGATTTGTACAATCATCATGGGTGGGATGGGGTGCTTCCGCGGCAGCCTCCTACCTTCCATCTTACGTGACTTCTCCTCTTATCTCCGGGATTCAAACGGCTATTAGGAAAAAAATTGCCGCGTCTGTGCATGTCTTTCAAACATCTCCCGACGCTCTACTCAAAAAGGCATCGGACAAAATCGATGAAAAGTTTGGAAGCCAAGAAAGCCTGCAAAGGAGTCTTAGAGCTGATATTAGCCAAGACGACGATATCGAAGAGAGGCTGCAAAAGGAGAAAGAAAAAACGGCGCAACTTGCCTATGATCTTATCCCTCAAATGCTCGGCGGCATGCCGGGAAGCCGTCAAGACACGTCGAAAGGCTACCTAGATCGGTTGAAAGATTACCTGGCAAAACAGGGTTTTTCCAGAGTATTCGGAAGCAATCCGAACTATCTTGCTCAACTAGTCGAGAAAATTTACACGAAGATATTTGATCAACGTCAGGTTTTGATAAGAGAATTTTTTGTTAATAACCAAATGATTCTTCTCGGCGACCTAAAACGCATGCAGGGCATCCCTTTACGGCCTGCAGTCGTCCACGTTGCTGCTTAAAGCCGGAGTTTTTAAATCCCTCTCTAAATCAAGCGGGCCTTGGACTAAATAAAATGAAATAGCCCTTGAGAAATTTTGCCCATGGGCTACGGCCTGCCGCTAACAGTCATCCAGGTTTTCCGTCCATTGGCTGTTTTTGGGTCAATCCTAGTGAATAAAAGGGCTGGTGGGCATGACGATATTTGGGATAGACTGCATTACCCACCCATGATATAATAAAAATAAAAAGGAAGATATCGATGAAAGAAAGGCGGCTTCACCTAGATAATCGTTCTCGGGTTTCTTTATCGGCCTTTATTCCGAAAGGTGTTGTTATCAGTTCATTAAGAGCTTATCAAGAGGGGGACAAAATCATCTTAGAGCCGATGGCAGAAATTCCCGCTAGGGAACTCTGGCTGTATCGAAACAAAAAAGCTCTTGAGGCATTACAACAAGGTATAGAGGATGCTTCACAAGGTAGAGTTCACGAAATGGGTTCATTTGCGGAATTTGCTGACGAAGAACTAGACAATTAATGACAAAAATTCTTCTATCTTCGACCGCAAAAGAACAATATGAAACTTTAAAACATTCTAAAGACAAGAAACATATTTTTAAATCTGTTAGAAAAACCTTAGGTTTAATGGAAGTCAATCTACGTCATTCATCTTTAAAAACCCATGTATTTAGCAGTCAAAAGGGGCCAAAGGGGGGGAAAGTCTTTGAAGCATATGTTCAAAACAAAACACCGGGTGCTTATCGAGTTTTTTGGTATTACGGACCTAACGAAGGGCAAATCACAATCTTAGCGATCACCCCCCATCCTTGAGTCCAGGGCACCAAGCATTGAAAGAAATATTTTATTCTCTCCGCATTAACCATGTGATTGCTTCTGAGGAAAAGTTAGTAGATGACTTAAAAAAATTGCCGAGTAACCGATTACGGCCATACGTTTTGCCAGATACATTGGAACATCTCCCGATTTTTGGTTAAATCTTCAATCTTCCTATGATCTCAAAATTGCCTTAAAAAAATACGGGAAGAAAATGGCCCTGTTCACCTTATCTAGGAAAAATTCCGGTCAAAAACGATATCAGTCTCTCTTAATTACGGGAGATTAAACGCAAAGGCGCTAAGACGCTAAGATTATCTTCCTCAGCGACTTAGCCCTTTGTGTTTA
>JBAUVX010000003.1:0-1514 GCA_049583465.1 Waddliaceae bacterium
CCTTAGAAGCTAGTGCATTACAAATGTCCATTTTTTGGACAAGTGCAACTTTCAGCGCTCTAATTTCTCAAATGGCTATCTCTCGAAGCACCATACTGTGTAATTTTCTTTCAAAACTTGATACTAAGGTTGGATTTTTATTTACGATACCTGTTATCGCACCATTGTTTTTTGAAAATATTTGGTTTATAATCACTTGTCAGATCATATTTTCTTTTCTCAATCCAATAGCCCGCAATTCAGCAAGAGCACATTTTTACCAAGCTTTTGGTGACAACAAGAAGAACAATCAAACCTCTAGTCCATATGCGATGCGAGATCTAATATCTCAAACAATTCTCTTGATTGTTGGAATATCACTTTCACTATGCACAAACTTTATACTGAATTTTTCACTTATAACAAGTTTAATTTTTTTGCGCTGGTTTTTTGCAAATGCGAGACCATTCTATGCCGATGCAAAATAATTTGGTATTTATTGAGAGGCTTGTTTTTGTCTGTAGAAATTTGGGTGGTTTATTTCACAATGAAATATGGGATAGTTTTTCGCTAAGTCCTTTAAGACAAATTAGAACCTTTGTTCAATCACGTTATCTCATATTCAGAAATGTTATGTTAGAGTTTCTCGAAGTTACAGATGAAATCCAAGGAGATAAATTTGTTTTTTTTGACGAGTGGAAAAAATCTAAAACCCTACTTGGGTAGGGATTGGAATTAAAGTTCCAAGTTTGGATAATACAATTCTTTCCTGCAAAAAATACAAAAAGAATATTGTTGAGAAATTTACTTCAGCAAGCGATGATTATCCTAAAGGGTTTAAACATCAAAGCGCATTAATGGATTTTAAGGTGCAAAACCGTTCGATTTATTTTACAGAATATGACCCTAAATTCGAAAAAGACCGAAATCAAGCCTTATTCGGTTCAACGGACAACAGAAAACAAACTCCGAGTATTATTTTGCCTCCTATAAATTTAGCTGAAGAGGATTTTTCCGAATTATTAAAAATTGATGATTATAATCGAATTTGCCTTCATATCAAAGACGATACTAAATTTAATTTTTTTGAGCTTGACTGGATTTCTATCTCGCCCAATAGAAGAACCCCGGGGCGTTTTCATTAAAAAGATTCGACATCCTTCTTCAGAAATATCTTGCCTAAAATCCCCTTCAAGTATCCGGCTCCAAAAGCTGCAGCTCTTCTTATGGACGCTATCCCTCTTTCAGGGTCGGCGATCGCTGCCATGTTCATTGCTAATCGACGAAAAATGCTCATATTTTCCGCACTATAGTGGCCTGAATTTAAATTTTTTATACTGCATTCAATTGAATTGGACACAAATTTGGGGTAAAATTAACTCATTTTTGCAAGGAGATTATTTATGGAGATGGATGCAGAAAATCCTATTCGGGAAACGAATTATCGTTCGTTACCTCGACCAAAAAGGTGGGGTGCAAGAAAAAAAAGTCAGATTGTCCTTCGTTTACTGAGGGGAGAATCGATTGATTCTGTG
>JBAUVX010000004.1:0-4583 GCA_049583465.1 Waddliaceae bacterium
CCAAAATAGGAATGCCGTCCGGCTGCATGATCTAAGATAGGGAGTAATCGTAAAACTGAGAAGAGATCAATTCATCTCGAGACTTACGCAACAAGGCCCGTTCGCACTCACTGGTCTGTCATGCTTAAGATGCGGCAGACTACAAACCTAACTTTCCCTGTGTTACGATAGTCTAAATAAAATTAATTATTCCTTAATATTTGTAGAGTAGAATGATCGTTGATTTTAAATAAGTTAGGTTTTACGAAAAATCTGAAAAACATAAAATATATATTTTATTTACATATTTGAGGATTAAAAAATGTTCGATCAGGGTTTTGTTCAGGTTAGAGTTGGCGTAGACAATATTATTAATGCTTTAGAGAATGAAGATATTAGTAATAAATGGATTACAGCAGATTTAAAAATTATTGGAAAAGACTCGTTATTTCGAAGAATTGTCAATAAATATCTTTTTCGAGGAGATCATTACGGGCATATTCGTGCAACTCGGGTTGCCACCAATCTCACACGGTGGATTGATTCAGGAAACTCAAGCGTAGAAAATTGTAGGAAGGCAATAACAATTTTAACGCATTTAAAGAATAAAACCCAAAAGTACGATTCGGAACTTCAAGGGTCTATAGACCATTTTCAAAACCTTATTGACGGTCAGCAGGAGCCGAATCTCCAAGAAGAAGAAATTGACGAATTACCGGAGGAAGAAATTGACGAATTACGGGGTCAGCTTCGACAAAAGGAAGAAGAGCATGAGCGAAATGAGGCGCAATTAAGACAACAGTTAGCAGCAGAATATGACCGGCGCATCGAAGGCTTAAGGCAGCAACTTGATCAGGAGAAGGCGGTCCATAAGAGGGATAATGAAGCACATCGGCAAACCGAGCAAGATCTAGAAAGGCAGCTTGACGAACATCAGCAGACTACTAACCGTTTAGGGAGCGAACTTAATAAGCATGAGGAAGTTGAGCAAGAATTAGCGAGGAAACTTGAGCAGGAGAGAGAGACTCATAAGGGAGACAATACAGCGCATGGGCAAGCTGTGAGCGCTTTAAGGAGTCGACTTGCAGAGAAAGAGAAAGTTGTGGGCGGTTTAAGGACCGAACTTGAAAATCTTCAAAAAGCTGAGCATGCTTTAAGGGAGCAGCTCAAGAAGGAACAAGAGGTGCTTCAGCAAAAAGAAGCAGAACATGCGAAAAATATGCAACAACTCAGGAAGCAGCTTGTCGACAAGGAAACAGATATAGAAGAATTAAATCTGCAGCTTCATCGGGAGAACCGGGAGCATCAGAAAGAAGTAAGTGATTTAACAACCCAGCTTGAAGAGCAAAGGAAAACTGTAAGCGATGTACAGGGTCAGCTTGAAGGCCATAAGCGAATAAGGGACACTTTAAGGAGCGAACTTAATAAGCATGAGGAAGTTGAGCAAGAATTAGCGAGGAAGCTTGAGCAGGAGAGAGAGGCTCATAAGGGAGACAATACAGAGCATGGGCAAGCTGTGAGCGCTTTAGAGAGTCGGCTTCATGAGCAGCAGCAAACTGTAGAGGCTTTAAAGACTAATCTAGCAAGGCACGAGCAAGCTGAGAAGACTTTGAATGGCAAACTTGCAAAGCAAGAGAGAGTTGAGAGAGAGTTGTCCGCTGAGCTCGACCAAAAAAATCGACAGTTGCAGGACAAAGATCAGGAGTTGATCGCATTGCGCGAACAACGGGATGATTTAAGAGATAAATTGCAGGCAGCTTGTCCGGCAGCGATTAGATTCTACGGTCAAGAGATCGATGCATTGTTGGGCGATGTAGAGAGTCCGTGGGCAAGCAAAGAGAAGAAAGCCGCTCAATTGCATGCGGTTTGGCCCAACTTCGCCAACTTAAAAAGGGCAGCCGATCATTCAAAACATCCCGAGGATTACAACGATTATATTAATGAAACCCACGGTCGGATCGTTGAAACAGCCAAAAAACAAGATCTATACTATCCGGAGTTGGATCTCGATAAAATACAGCAACTCGCGAAAAGGGTTAAAGAGGAGCTAGTCCGGATTTCTGTCGACCATAAAAATATAAGGGAAGAAGATCGTGAGGGGCGCAAAGAACTTAATGCCCGATGTGAAAGACAAATTGAAAATGCCGAGATTGTTCTTTATAACCTGTCAAAACAAAAGAAAATGATCGCTTTAGGGAAAGAAGAGCAACAAGAGAAAAAAGAATTAAAGAAAACCCAAGGGGAGATGAAGGCCGCCATTTCAGTTCTGAAGTCGATTTTAGGAGAAAAACGCATTCCCGCCCTGAACAAAGCACAATTGCGTGTCATCGAGATACTGAAAAAGGATTCGCAGCTACGGGATGGTGGGCATATGGTGGAAGTGTACGATTTGACTTCGAAGATGAAACACAAGGAGCATCAACAAATTGTCGATGAAATCATCATGCAGGAATTCGAGTCGCCTATTGAGCCGAGATTTAAAGCGGTAATGGCCGTTGGCGGAATGTTCCAAGCCGGAGTTAAAACCCAGTACCCGGAATTTATGGAGGGTGCCATACTTGGCGATTTAGGACCTAAAGCAGACGACCTGTATAAAAATTCTCCTATCAAATTAAAGCAAATGGCAGAAGCAACTCGTCGGGGTTTTCAAACTGCAGTCGATAACCTAGCCTCAATGCACCAACACACTCAAGAGGCTCTTGGTATAGAATTCGCGGGTAGAGAACGGCTAGATGCTGCTGTGAAGGAATATCAGGATAAAATTGAACAAGCAGCAAACCTTGTCGAAAAACTGGACCTTGTTAAGGGATTCAAAACTGAGGTACAAGCAATCCATAATGCGTTCACAGATGCAGTAGAACAAAGAATTACTGAAGTCCTTCCGGGATTGCGCCATGCCGGTCAAGCTTTAGCAGCAGCCAAAAACGAACAAGAAAAAGCACAAGCAGACTTTGATGAACTCGTTGCAAGAAAAGCAAATGACAAAGAATGCAAAGAAGCTGCAGAAGGCCTTGCCGAAAAGCAAGCTGAGGTTGAATCGGCTCAAGAAGAAGTCAAGAGGGCTTCTTTGGACGCAAAACCTCAAAAGGATGAATGGAGAGAAAGGATACAGGCTAAGCTGCCTCAGTATAAACATTCTATGTATAACAATGAAGAAAACAAGCATGGTCTCGATAGAATCATCGCGCATTTAAAATCACCTGCGGCTATGGATACTTTGGGAGACTTGCTGAAAGATGTCATCAAAGCTGAACATAAACTGCAACAGTTGGCCTAACTTTCGCACAAAACAGTCTATTAGTTACCGTTCAGATCTCTCACAAATACGGGAGTTATGTGGAGGGCTGAACGGATTCACTTCTCAGAAAAATAACCAATAGATGCCTACTTGTATGGCTGTTAAGGGCAAGCCATACCCCATGAATTGTAAAAAACTAAAGGGCTTTTCGTTCCGCTTTTCCGCTGCTTGAATAATGATGACATTGCTGGCCGCTCCTAAAATCAAACAATTTCCCGCGATGGTACTTGCCATCGCCAGCAGCAGGTAGTTCTCCGTTGCACCTTGACTGAGAAAGGGGAGATAAAGGGCAACCAGAGGAACATTGGAAATGAATTGACTCAGCAGCAGACTGACACCGACAATGGTTCCTTTATTCGTCATCGTTAAGTGCAGAACTTCAATCAATTGTTGAAAATAGTCGGATAACCACACGCTTTCCATAAAGATAAATAACGCAATAAAAAAGGCAATGGTGTACCAATCGATGTTTTTCAACACCCGCCACCGTTTTTTATGAAACAGCAAGATGGGAGCTGCAGCAACGACTGCAATCGCACTAAACGGCAAGGCAATCGATTCCTTCCAGAATCCAATAACTGCTTTTAATATAATCAGGCAGGTTAATAAGGCGACAGATATCTTTGCCCAGAAGGCGAGCTTTTCATCTACCGGCACTTCCGGAATCTCTTTTAATTTCTGAAAGTTGAGTTGGTTTCTGAAACAGATGATGATGTAGAAAAATAGTACCACTAAATTTAAAGCCGTTGGCAAAAAGAGATACCGGAAAAAGCTCACGATGGGATTTTCCATTTCATTAGCGATTAATAAATTTTGCGGGTTTCCCACAGGGCTGGTGACACTGCTCAAGGTAATTGTAAAAGCCAAAGTCAATAAAAGAGGGATTAAGGGACATCGAATTTTCTTTGCCAAGAAGATGAGCACCGGTGTCCCTATAATCGCTGCTGTGTCATTCATTAAAAAAATGCTTACGACACTATTGGCTGCGATGATCATCACAAGTAAGACTTTGATATTTGCGGCTTTTCCTAATCCCCATAGCAGCCAGGTTTCCAGCGCATGACTCTCTTCTAAAGCTCGTCCAATCGTAAAGACTCCCATGAGATAAAAAATGACATCGAAACTAATGGCAGCCGCCGCTTGTTGCAAAGAGATATCCCCCGTCAAGAGGACCAGGATCGCTGCAACGAGCATAACGAGCCAGATGGGTAAGCGCACATTGCCAACTTTTCGTATGGCAATGGCAAAAAAGACCAATAATAGGAGGATAACGGGAAAGGGTAAGTTAGATAAATCGGTCATCATG
>JBAUVX010000005.1:0-11244 GCA_049583465.1 Waddliaceae bacterium
ATGTTGCGCGGGCGATTTCTTCATCTTTTTAATTCTAAGTGGATTACAAAATCTCGATTGGTGACTACAGACCAAGCTTCGATTTTGTAACCCACTTAGAATTAAAAATCTATTGAAATCACCTCCCGCAACATGCGGGATGTGGGGTTAACGATGCTTCTTGCACAATACCCGGGATTTTCTTATCATTGCCTCTGTTCAGTTACCGTGGATTCGACGTAAGCAATGAAGCGGGATTTTTATTCTCCGGGTTTTAATGAACTGCGCAAAAATGGCTCGATGCTATAAGCGAAGCTAATTCACGCTCATTTTTTTACGTCGAACTCACGTTCAGCAAGAAGCACAACCATTAATCGATGAGGAAAATGATGTCAATTTGCGCAGATAATTGGATCATCAAAATGGCCAAAGAAAAGAAGATGATCGAACCCTTCGAAGAAAAACAAATTCGGCAAGAAAAAAAAGAACAGGTGATCTCCTACGGCGTATCCTCCTATGGATATGACATTCGTGTCGATCGAAAATTCCGCATTTTTACGAATGTGCATGGGTCTATCGTCGATCCAAAGGCGTTCGACCCGCGAGGACTTGTCTCTGTGGAGGGAGACACCTGTCTGATTCCTCCCAACAGCTTCGCCCTGGCGTTGAGCATGGAATACTTTCGGATTCCCGGAAACGTGATGACCATTTGCGTGGGTAAATCCACCTACGCTAGATGCGGGATTATCGTCAATGTCACCCCCTTCGAACCGGGATGGGAAGGAAAAGCCGTCCTTGAAATTTCAAATACTACTCCTCTTCCGGCAAAAATCTATGCAAAGGAAGGGCTGGCGCAGGTTCTCTTTTTTGAAAGTACGACCTTTCCCGATAAATCCTATGCCGACCGTGACGGAAAATACCAAGGACAAAATGAAATCACCTTGCCAAGAATGTAAACCCGGGTTGTGTGGAAAACCTCTCGCAGAACGCAAAAATGGGTGGTAAGACATTCATTTTCCGGTCCAAAACTCTCTGCGGATGGGGTCTTGGCGAGTGATGCAGCCAATGCATGCAGACGGCGCATTTTTTTAGGAAGAAAATGGCTAGTGTGCTAGCATCCTATTTGTATAAGAAAGTAAGCGAGTTTGGTCCTTCGTTAGGAGTTTCTTTGATGCAAAGCGTAGCAATGATTCGACAAGCTATTCATGCAATTTTTCTTTTTTGCTTCCTTATCACTATGCTCTCAAGCTGTGAATCGAGAAGAACCATTGTCAACAGACTAACAGAAAAAGAAGCCAATGAAATTCTCGTCTTTCTCTCAACAAAGGGGATCGATGCCCATAAAGTCCAAAGCGCTGAAACAAGAGGAGCCGGGGGAGGAGGAGAAATTTTCTGGGATATCTCCGTTGCATCAGACCAAGCAACTCGGGCCATGTCCATCCTTAACCAAAGCGGCCTCCCTCGTCGCCGAGGGCAAAGCTTGCTGGGAATTTTTAAAGAAGTCGGCCTCGTTCCTTCAGAAATGCAGGAAAGGATTCGCTACCAAGCAGGCCTGGCAGAGCAAATTGCCAGCACAATTCGAAAGATCGATGGCGTATTAGATGCGGAAGTCCAAATCTCCTTTCCCGAAGAAGACCCCCTGAATCCCGGCAAAACCAAGGGGGATATCACCGCTTCCGTCTACATCAAACACTCGGGAGTCCTCGACGACCCCAACGTTCTCCTCGGCACAAAAATTAAAAGACTTGTGACCGCAAGCGTCACAGGATTAAAATACGATAACGTCACTGTTATTGGCGATCGTGCACGATTCAGCGACTTTCCTATCGGCCTCGCGAAAAGTTCTGAGGAGGAAAAGGAATTTGTAACGGTGTGGACGATCATTGTTGCCAAGGAAACACTCACCCGCTTTCGAATTGTCTTCTTTACCTTTTCACTGCTTCTATTGTCGCTTCTGCTCGCATTTATTTGGACATGCTGGAAAGTCTACCCCTTACTCCAAAAACATGGGGGATTATCAAGCCTTTTCACATTGACTCCTTTGATTGAAGAGAAAAAGAAAGAAGAGGAGGAAGAAGAGGAAGAAGAAGAGGAAGAGGAAGAAGAGGAGGAAGAAACTCCTCCAAAAGATGTGACGTAAACCTTCTAAGTTCAATGAAATGGAAAATAAACATTGGACAATGCTGCGTGTATTGCTGAATCGTTACCACGAGGGAGCGACGGAGTCTGTTCTTGAAGGATTACCCAAAGAAAGCTCTCAAAAGGTTTTAGAGCAAAATATTGATGCTCTTGATCCTTCGAAAGTGCTTGTGCAACCTGTAAACAAAATCAAGCAGATCCATTATTCCTGGTTCATCTCCTCTCTTAAAAAACTATCAAAAAACAAACGGGCATTAGCTTTGTCTGTATTTCCTGAACCACAGGCAACAAAATTGATCGAAGTGTTAAACGAAACCTTGGTGCCGTTAAGGCAATCTGTCGCTATCAGAACTTTTCTATTGAATCGGCTTTATCCGGACTTTAAGCTGCCCGACGTCTTGCCTGTCGACTACCTTCCTCCCTCAGAATTGACACAATTGGTTAAGATGAAAAAGGCAGAGATTATCAATTTGATTGATTTCCTTGGCCTCTACGACCTTGCCGAAGAAATCCGCCATATTGTAGATAAAAAGCTGTTGGAAAAAATTTATCGCTGTCTGTCTCAACGGAAACATCGCTTTATGAGAATATGCCTCCACCAAAAAGAAAAACTCATCACACAAAAACTTCAACTCGAACACTGGGATGGGGACTGTCAAAAGCTAGGCAAACTCCTTCACCATCGAGGGATGGTCCGGCTGGGGTATGCCCTATCAGGTCAACATCAAGATTTAGTCTGGCATATTGTCCATATTCTGGACGCGGGAAGAGGAAATAAATTGACCCGTTATTATCATAAAAGTGAAATTCCGGGAGTTTCGAAAGCCCTGCGATCTCAGTCCTTGGCGGTGATGCATTTTTTCAAAGAGAGGGCAAAGTCTTGAGTAAAAAATTTTTTTCCCTAATCCACGGGGACAGCATCCATGTGGCCCCAAAGACAAAGATCATTCCCGGCGAGTCTTTTTCTTCTCTTATCGATGCACAAAAGGTGCTGCAGGAAGTTGAAAAAGATACAAAGCAGTACAAGATGGAAGCTGCTATTGAAGTGGAACAGATAAAAGAAAGAGCAAAGAAAGATGGCTTCGACAAGGGTTTTTCTGCATGGATGGAGAAAATTTCCGAACTGGAAGAGGAAATCTACAAGGTACGCAAAGACATCGAAAAAGTTGTCGTTCCCCTTGCCCTTAAAGCCGCCAAGAAAATTGTTGGACGAGAACTTGAGATTTCAGAATCAACCATCGTCGATATCATTACCAACTCTTTAAGGGCAGTCGCTCAGCATAAGAGAGTGACCATCTATGTCAATCAAAAAGATTTCGAGATTGTGGAAAAACAGCGGGACCACATCAAAAAGCTCTTTGAAAATCTTGAGGCTCTCTCTATTCGGCCCCAGAAAGATATCAAGACGGGCGGATGTATTATTGAGACCGAAGCGGGGATCATCAATGCACAAATTGAAAATCAATGGCTGGTGCTGGAAAATGCTTTTCAGAGGCTCTTGCAAAGAAAACAAAAAGAGCCGGAAATGAAGGAGGAGAGCGGTGGAGAAGAAAGCGTGAGTGAACAACCTCAGGAAGGAGAAACAACATAAAAGCTTTACCCTTGATTTCATGGAAGACAATTGTCTTTTGTTTTGCAGCAATCGTCGTTGCGTGGTGTTCACCGGAGCGTCTTTTTTCGCAAAATCGCATGCACTCATCTCCCTCTTCAGGGGAAAAATCCTCTGTGATTGCCCAAGCAACCCCGGCGAAAGAGCGGCCGCCTCAAGAGTTGATCGACGTCGGTGCAATGGAAAGGCCCTCTTTGATCACCCAAGCGGTCGTCTTAACGCTTTTGTCGCTTCTTCCCTTCATTATTATGATCCTCACCTCTTTTCTGAAGATCGTGATCGTTTTGTCCCTGCTCCGCAATGCCCTTGGAGTGCAGCAAGCTCCTCCCAACCAGATTATCAACGGGGTGGCTTTAATGCTGAGTTTATTTGTCATGTATCCCACAGTGGTCAGGATGTATGAGGCATCCCAAAAGGTGACGACTCGGCTCCAAGCACCGGAGTCGTTGATATCGCCGGAATCTTCAGCGTATATCTTAGAAGTGGCTAAGGCAACACAAGAGCCTTTACGTGAATTTCTTATCAATAATTCGAGTGTTAAGCACCGTGCGTTATTTTATCGAATCTCCTACAAAGTGCTTCCTGAAGAATATCGCCCCGAACTCACACCCGATGATTTTATCATTGTTGTCCCCTCTTACATAACTAGCCAACTTAAAGACGCTTTTGAAATTGGAGTACTCATCTACATCCCCTTCTTTGTCATTGATCTTGTTACCTCGAATATTCTTTTGGCCATGGGAATGATGATGCTGTCCCCTGTGACGATTTCTATGCCTCTGAAGTTATTTCTCTTGGTGATGCTCGACGGTTGGACCTTGCTCATCGAGGGTCTTGTGAATACGTTTCGTTAAAAGGAAAATTCCATGTTTCGAACCCAGGTTGTACAACTCGCTTATCAAGGATTGCTGCTCATTCTCATTCTCTCTGCCCCTCCCATTTTGATTAGCATGTTTTTTGGATTGCTCGTTGCCATCTTTCAAGCTGCCACACAAATTCAAGAGCAGACCCTGTCTTTTACGATTAAACTGTGTGCTGTCACCTTGACCTTAATTTTTTTAGGCGGTTGGCTTGGCGCGCAAATTATGGCATTTGCCATGAATATTTTTGTCCATTTCCCACAGTGGAGTATGGCCGGGTCTTAGTAAAAAAATGACAGACAGTTACTGGTTAATGTTCATCAACAGCACGATAGGATCTGAAAATCCCGGGATGATTTTCACCCTATTTTTTTTATTTTTGGCTCGAATTTTACCGATCATTGCTTTATCGCCCTTCTTTGGTGCACGCATTCTTCCACATCCAGTTAAAATGGCCTTTGCGGTTTCACTTTTCGCCATTTTTCTTCCTCTTTTGACCTCTGTGACAACGACACAACTGACATTTAGCATTCTCTCGCTTGCTTATTTTACCAAAGAACTCTTCGTCGGATACTTGTTAGGATTTTTGATTAGCATGCCCTTCAACATTGTCCAATCAGCAGGCATTTTTGTCGATCATCAGCGTGGAGGGGCGAGTTTGATGGTTAATGACCCGACGATTCAAAACCAATCTTCCCCTTTAGGAACGTTATTCAATATGGTCTTAATCTTCATTTTTTTTATTATCGACGGCCCCTTTTTATTCATTCAGGCTATTGTCGACTCTTACGAAGTTGTTCCTCCGGACAAATTCATCAATCCCTACTTCTTTGAGCGAACATCTTCTTTTTGGGGGGTGGCAATTGAACTCTTGAACACTTCTATGAAGATTGCAGTTCAACTCGCCTCTCCGGCTTTGATTGCTATTCTGATGACTGATGTGTTTTTAGGAATTGCCAACCGTTTAGCTCCTCAAGTGCAAGTGACGTTTTTGGGGCTGCCTCTCAAATCCCTTCTCGGGCTAACGGTGATCTGCTTGGGATGGAAAGTTTTGACCGCTCAAATGGCAACAGAATCTTTCACTTGGCTTCATGCCATCGAGGAGGTGATTCTCATGTTTAAACCCTCCGCCCCAACTCCTGCTCCTTAAATGCTAGAAACCCAAGTTAAAAGTAAAAAGTCAGTCCCAAGAGTAAACCCTTCCACCCAAATGCTCCTCGGGTCGACCCGGAGCTATCGGTTGTATTCACCATCTTTGTTGCGGTAAGAAACTGGCGGGGGTGTGGAAGATTGTTCCATTGCAGGGATTCATACCCCAGCCTGAAAGAAACAGGCGCCCCGCACAAACAAAAATGATAACCGAATCCCACTGCAAGATGATAACCTGGATACATGCAGGAACAGATGTTATGGGAAATGTTCGTGGTTTTATTGGGAACGCCTTCAGAACCTTGAAGAAGCTGCGTGTTTGAGATGTGAGGTTTTCCGGACAAAACCGTGGTAGCACAATGGGCAAAGAGATGCCATCGACTAGTCAATTGACAGCTATAGTCCACCCCTACACGAATCCCATAGGCGCAAAGATCGGCTTTCCAGTCGATGGCCGCCCTCTGAAAGTCATCATCCGCCAAGCACTCCCCTTTCACATGGACATTTTGCTCAAAAACGAGGCCTGCAAAGCCAAAGAATGGCTGAAAGAAGCGGCCGTTGCCGCAACTGCAACAAAAAGAGTAGATCACGTCGTAATCGTTATAAGTCGCTCTCCAACGGGCGCCGAGTCGACGAAAGGCTAATGCAGGAGAAACCAAAAGTGGAGTAGTCGTCGATCGAGTCTCTTCTTTTTTTGTTGAGCAGGAAGCCGAATCGCTGCTGTATATCACCATCCAAGAGGCGCACAAGGCGTCATGGGAATGAAAAATAAAAGGTTTTTCGATCCACACCCTTCCCCCGGCTTCCCAACCCGGGCACAGAGTCTTGTAGATGACTTTTCTATCAGATCGATTCATGTTATTGTTAACAATGCCGAATGTTAAATGATCTAAACAGGGTCTCCACAACAAAAACTCTCCACCGACTTCAAAGTTTCCTAGCATGCAGGGATCCCATCCGGAGCAAGGGTCGCAATAAGAAGAACGATATCTGCACACACGGGCCTCGTTGATAGAACAAAGAAAAAGGCATCCGCACAATACCGCGAGAAAGATCCGAACATTCACTTGTTGTATCTCCACTTTTTTCTCCAATTTCTCAATTCGCATGTCCACTTTGTCATGTTTTCTATCCATAGGGATGCACACACCCCTCGACAAGCCCCCCTTGCCATCAAATGTGCAGTCGGGGCGGATCCGGCAGGATGGTTTTTGGCAAGGAAAGAGGCGAAAGCGATGCGTGTCTAAAAATGATCGCTTCCGGGAAATCGATCTTTAACCTTGGAGGCTAGAAACCAATGCTCGCCCCGGCAAGCAACCCTTGCCAGCCGAATGTTCGATCGGTCGATCCTGTCCCCTGGGTGGGATTATTGTCGATGAATCGGCGATGATGAGGAAGATTATGCCATTCGACAAACTCATAGCCAATTCTCACCGAAAAGTCGACATTGCACAGACAGTTACTGTAGATAGCACCGGCTGACAGATGATAACCGGGATAAGCGCGGTAGCACTCATTTTCGGCGACCTTAAGTCTTTCTTCAACCCTCCCCTCGGTCGTAACTAAAAATGCTTTCTGGAAATTTTTAGTGTCGGGCTCTCCGGTCAGTACAGAGGCTGCAAACTTCCCAAAAAGACTTAAACAATCAGCCAGTTGACACTCGTATTCCGTTCCTACACGAATCCCATAGGCATACAAATCGGAATTCCATTTCACGTTGACGCCATTGAATACCTGCTGCTGAGTGCCAAGTTCCCGCCCTTTGACGAAGAGCTCTTGATCCAGGACAAGGCCGGCAAAACCAAAAAATGGTCGAAAAACGCTGCAATCTCCGCAACTGCAGACATAAGTGAATAATACATCGTAATCGTGATAGTGCACCTTCCAATGAGCATTCACTCGATTAAAGTCATCCAAACCCTCAAACCCTGCAAGTGGAATTACGATTCTTTTATCCTGATTGGCAGGATCAACACGTGTCGTGTCGCTGTCCTTGCTGCATATCCCCGTATAGGAAGCATATAGCCCGCAACTGCCGCAGAAAAGCGAAGGAGAGTAAATCCAAGCACGTCCTCCCGGCTCCCAATCGGGGCAAAGAGTTTGGTATTTCGCTCTTCGCGGTTCAGGATCGGATGGGTCAAAATCAACGACGGCATATTCGAGATGGTCGAGGCAGGGTTTCCACCAGATGAATTCTCCCCCAATTTCAAATCTTCCGCACAAGCAAGGATTGCAGCAACAGTAGGGATTACCACAAGCATCGTTTCCATAACCGCCCGCTTTCGCAGAACTTGGGAGGAAAAGGCAAAGCCATGCGCCAAACAGCGCTAAAGCTCTCTTAAGACTCCATTTTTGCATGAGATATTTTCTCCTTTTTCAACATAGATTCAATAAAAAAAATTCTGTACTGATCTTCGCCTTTAACGATGATCGAAACCACGTTAAAAGGCAAGTGTTCAGTACAGAAAAAAAACCGCAATGTGTCTTTTTGTGATTAATCTCCGACGCTAGAAACCAATACTCGCTCCAACTAGCAAGCCTTGCCATCCAAATGTGCGATCGGTCGATGCAGTTCCTTGAGTGGGATCATTGTCGATGAATCGACGATGATGAGGTAGATTATGCCATTCGACAAACTCATACCCGATTCTCACCGAAAAGTCTACATTGCAAAAACAGCTGGTATACATGGCACCTGCGGACAGATGGTATCCGGGATAGCAGCGGTAGCACTCATTTTCGTTGACCTTAAGTTTCTGTTCGAACTCCTCCGTGATAGAAAACTGTGACTGGAAACTTTTAGTGTCAGGTTCCCCGGTCAGTACAGAGGCTGTAAACTTCCCAAAAAGACTTAAGCAGTCGGCTAATTGACACTCGTATTCTGTTCCTACGCGAATCCCATAGGCAAACAAATCCGAGTCCCATTTGATTTTAACGGAATTTTCCAGCTGCTGAGTAACCTCGCTAAGTTCCCGCCCTCTGACGAAGAGCTCTTGATCCAGGACAAGGCCGGCAAAACCGAAAAATGGACGAAACAGGCTGGAATCTCCGCAACAGCAGACATAAGTGAATAACACATCGTAATCGTGATAGTGCACTTTCCAATGAGCATTCGCTCGATCAAAGTTCTCAAAATTCTCAAACCCTGAAAGTGGAATGACGATTCTTTTTTGCGGATTAGCAAGATCAACACGTGTCGCGTCGCAGTCCTTGCTGTATATCCCCGTATAGGATGCATATAGCCCGCAACTGCCGCAGAAAAGCGAAGGGGCGTAAATCCAAGCACGTCCTCCCGGCTCCCAATCGGGGCAAAGAGTTTGGTATTTGACTCTTCGCGCTTCGATTCCGGAAGGGTTAAAATCAACGATGGCATATTCGAGATGGTCGAGGCAGGGTTTCCACCAGATGAACTCACCTCCAATCTCAAATCCCCCACCCGAGCAAGGATCATTGCAACCGTACGGATCACAAGAAGTGTAATTCCCGTAACCTCTGGCTTTTGCAGAGCTTGGTGTGAGAACACAAAGCAATGCGCTTAATGCTGTCAGAGCTATCTGACGACTCCATTTTTTCATTTAAACTTTCTCCTTATTTTCAACGGTTTTCAAAAATTTACATAAAACACTCTATCTATAACATTTTCCTAGCTGAATTGAAAAGACTTTTCTTACATAACCACTATCTTTTTGTTTATAAAGATTTATGTTATGAAAGTCTGCTCACTTTCCATCAGCTGCGGCGTTCATTAGCCCGCTCTCAAGAAGCCCTCATAAAATCAGGGGGTTTTATTCAACACGGGCGTTAAAAATAGACTCCCAACCCGACGAGTATCCCTTGCCATCCAAATGTTCGGTCGCTCGCATTCGTGTGCGTAATCACGGGAGAAGCACTTTTAAAAAACGAGAATCTGGCTTCTTGTGCAGAAAACTTTCGGGGATGAGGAAGATTGTGCCATTCGACAAATTCATACCCCGCTCGGAAAATCACGTCAACATCATTGACGCAGGTCTCATAGGACACCCCTGCCGTCAAGTGATAACCCGGATAACAGCGATAGCATTCGTCGTCTAAAATGGTATGATGCTCATCGGCTTCGTTTTTGATATGACAGTCAAAACGATGACGGCTTTTCGTATCGGGACATCCCGTGACAATCGTTGCGGCGAATCTTCCGAAGATGCCAAAGCAGTTAGCAAACTTGCATTCATATTCTGTTCCCACGCGAAGGCCATAGGCAGAAAGATCCGATTTCCATTTCACATCCCCATCACACACAGAGGGATTTTTGCCTTTTATCCGAAGCTTTTGATTCAATATCAAACCGGCAAAGCCGAAAAATGGGCGGATGACACTCCGTTCACTGCAAAAGCAAGGATAAGAAAATAACACATCGTAATCATGGTAGCCGACTTTAAAAAGAGCAGTGGCGCCTATATATTTTCCATCATAATAGGCCGCTAGCGGAAGTTGAATCGTTGGAATACCCAGTGAAGCGATTTTTTTTTCTTTTTCATCAAGATCTCTAACAACTCCAATCGAATCAGCATGGTTCACAAATATTCCCGTCCAAGAAGCTCCAAGTCCGCAATTGCTGCATAGAACGGAAGGCTTATAGACCCACACCCGCCCTCCGGGTTCCCAATCCGGGCAAAGGGTCTTAATTGTTGATTTTGTACGGTACCGGCTCAAGACAATTTCGTCCTTCGAGGGCTTTGCATCTTCGCCCGCCAAGGGGTTTGCACCTTCGTCCTTCAAAGCCTTTACACCTTCTTCCGCAAAGGCAAATTCTAATTTGTCGATGCAGGGCTTCCACCACAGAAACTCCCCGCCAATTTCAAGATCCCCAAACGAACAAGGACCCCAAGCATTGCAGGGATCATAGGGATCATAATCTTTGGCCTTTGCCCAAATTGGCCAGGTAATACAAAGAGATGCGGCAAATGCTGCCAGAGCGGCTCGAAAGCTCCACTTCTTCATCGATATTTTCTCCTAATTTCGTGGAATTTGAAAACAATTATTTGCAGAAGCTACATCGTATACCACGTCAGGATACTATAAGAAAAGGGTTTTTTCATATTTTTTAACACAACACGCGTCAATGTTCTTGTTGCACAGATCAATTTCGGCTGCAAAAGCATGAACCTATCGTAAATTGCTATTCGTTCAGATTTTTTTCATTTTCTTCGAGATTTTTTAGCTCTTCTTCGAAGGCAAACTTGGACAAGTTCGGCAAGAAGAAGAGCTAAAAAAGATCCAATAAATGAAGAAAGATGGCGAATATGAATTTAACGCCATGGGCGAATTGCGATTTTGCGATTTCGGTTGATAATGCGCAGGTACTAGTTTCACCACTCATTTAAAGCATGGTTGTTAGTGCAAAAAACAGAGACACAGAGAGCACAGAGAGAAAGGACGGGGGCAGTTCTAAGCTCAAAATCCGTTTATGATTCGATGAAGGCCATCAACCAACTTTTCCTCATGAAAGTTAATCAGTAATCCAACCTGTAA
>JBAUVX010000006.1:0-3122 GCA_049583465.1 Waddliaceae bacterium
CTTAAGCATGCTTTTTATCTGTTGGATGCAGTTTCTCGGTAAGTTGGAAATATTTGAAATAGTTCTATGCAGAACTTTCGAGCCATCTCGATAGCTCTCTCTCACAAGAATCGTTGCATAGGTTTTCCCATTACGCTTGTGTTTTATTTCTTCTACGTACATTTCTGGCTACATATTTTGGTTAAATTCAAACGTATAAACATTCTCAGAAATATATGCAATACGTTTTTTAAAAAAATTAACATTTCACTATTACTGGCTACATTTGGAAAGTTTAAATTTTACATGTAGTTAAGATTAAATACTTTACGAAAACAAGAGTAATTTATAACTGATTTATAATAAAGAACTTACAGAAATTCTCCCTGTAAGGGATAAGTTACGATTATACTGCATCGTAACCGCAAAAAGCCACCGAAAATCCCGGTTGTCCAGGGCCTGTTTAAAATCTTTTTAGTAACAACCGGTGTTGTTGCACTATTACGACCACCACAGAGGCACCGAGTCACAGAGAAATAATGAAAAATAATAGGGTTAGACCTTTAATCGACGAATACCGTCTTTAAGCCCACATTCCGCATGTTGCGCGAGGCGATTTCAATAGATTTTTGATTCTAAGTGGGTTACAAAATCGAAGCTTGGTGTGTGTCCACCAATCGAGATTTTTTAATTCACTTAGAATCAAAAAGATGAAGAAATCGCCCGCGCAAAAAGCGGAACTTGGGTTGTAGCACTGATGATTCGTTCTGTGTTCCATCTTCCCTTAAGAGCTCTTCAGGGTTTTTTGACCTCTCTCGTTACGTTGATGAGAGTATTCATCCCTATTCCTTATTATACTCAAATTTGCAGGAGAGCCAAATCTTTAGGACAAGACCTCTGTAGGCTTTCTGAAAGGGATATAACAGATCCGGTCATTGACTCGACAGGTCTAAAAGTTTATGGAGAAGGCGAGTGGAAGGTTCGTCGGCATGGATACAGCAAACGCCGAACTTGGAGAAAGCTTCATCTTGCAGTTTGTCCGGACTCCAATGAGATTCTTTTTGAGATTCTTACAGAAAACAACGTATCGGATTGCGATATCTATCCTGAATTTGCAGAAGCCTCTCCAGAAACAATTGAGCGTATATATTGTGACGGGGCTTATGATACGGAAGGTTGCTATCAAGCTAGCACTGCGCATGGCTTAGATCTTATTACACCTCCTCAAAAGAATGCTGTATTTAAAAAAAATGCTCCCCCGCATATGCAAGCAAGGAATAATGCTGTTTTAGAGATTTTAGGTTTAGGAGGAAATGAGGAAGGGAGAAAACTTTGGAAAAAGCTAAAGGGGTATCACCGCCGTTCTCTTGGAGAAACTGCTATGTTTCGTTTTAAACAGTTGTTTGGCAACGATTTAAAGTCTAGAGGTCATGCAACTCAAAAAGCAGAAGCTAGGGTGAAATGTGAAGCACTTAATATGATGACTAGATTGGGCATGCCAGAAGGTGAGTGGTTAGCAGCCTAAAACTTTCCCATTATCTTTCCTCTGTGTCTCAGTGACTCTGTGGTCTGAATTGTGCAACAAGGCCATAGAACAATAATAAGGTGGCTCACTCCTTTTGATGCATTGTGTATGATAAGAATGTTTCCATGCAGCCAAACGTATGTTTATTTAAAAGACTTACGGTTTTATCTCGATAAAGCTCCTATTCCTCCGTCTTACCAGTGATAAGACTAATATAACAGCTGCGCATCTGTCCTCTTTTTTTTACTTTTTTTGTATTTTTTCTCATAGATTTCTTGACGACTTAAGTGGATTTTGTTATCAATGTTTCCTCTCCCTACAAACCCGAAGAGCTCTAATACTATGCCTGCAACAAATATTGATTTAACGAAAATCCCCATCGACGTCACGGATCACATTCACAAGTTTGTCAAGCTTTTAAATACATTTTGGCCCCGCATGGACGAATTAACTGAATATCATGATTGGGACGAAGACGAGTTATTTCATCACGATGTAAAGCAAGCTCTTTGGCTTTTGCTGGTAGAAAGGGAGCTGCTAGGCGATAAGGGCCGCATAATGGGATTGACTGAAGATAAACGGACTTTTTCAAAAGAGGACTACTGGACTAATACCTATGCAATTGTAGCTAAATGGGATCAACCTATTGTCAACTGCCGCACCTTGGAACCTATATCTCCGGAGGGAACATGGAGAGTGGTTGATTTTTGTCACTTGAAATGTGAAGATAATAATAGAACAATAATAAGATGGCTCACCCCTTTTGATGCGTTGTGGATGATAAGAATGTTTCCATGCAGCCAAACGTATGTTTATTTAAAAGACTTACGGTTTTACCTCGACAAAGCCCCTATTCCTCCGTTTTACCAGTGATAAGACTAATATAACAGCTGCGCATCTGTCCTCGTCTTTTTTCACCTATTTCGCATTTTTCCTTGAATCACTATTCAAATATTTGATAGGGTACATTTTTTTAATCATTTTTTACTTAATCTTATTTTAAAAAAGGCAGGGAGATGCAGCACACGACAATATCAGGGAAACCCTCCGAAGCTTCCTTTGCAAACTATAGAAAATCAAATCGAAGAAGAGGTAAGCACTCAGATGATTTAGCAAAAATACGGCACAAATTAATTCCCTTAACACACATCTATCGTGACTCCCAACAACGAGAAATTCAGCTCTGGAATAGCGAGAAATATGGCTTAATTGGAGCTGTACATTATCCTGATGGAAAACTAGTGACAATACCAGGTTCCCAAATCAACAATCCCTTAGGACCTTCTGACGACTGTGGAAAACTCATATACAAACTTGAACAGTGTGGATTGAGAGTATGGGATCTTGCCTTTGATGTGCACAGTTCCACCATTACAGTTTGGCCACACTTAATTGCTGCCGGAAAAGATGATGGGTTAAAGTTCTACCAAGGATATAATCCCTTTGCACGTAGGACAAGAGAAGAAACAATCGAGTACTTAAAGAGCAATAAGGCGCCGTAAGTAAATAAATGTTACGTTTTATGTCGTGTGTGGCGAAATGATATAATTCCATTCACCATGAAATTCTTTATGAATAATCGCAAGAGTATCGAATTCTTGTTTTGTTACCTTCCGTC
>JBAUVX010000007.1:0-2076 GCA_049583465.1 Waddliaceae bacterium
ATGCGCTAGCCCTGAAGCCGGTCTGGGTGGGTGTCTCCAACACAATCAAAATTTCCCTCGGAGCGAGAAGAAATTTTACTCAAATCATGATTTTACCTAGGAAAATTTTTACGACTCATAATTGCTGAACTCCTTTATACTCCCTTGACATAATTGAAGGTATTGTGCTAAACTTGATGCAATAGTATAATTTTTCTATAATCATAAACTTAGGTTGTCAATGGTAGCTTCTTCAGTAAACTCTATAGTATCGTTAACCGGCTATTGCTGTGTAGAGGGCAGTTTTCCTAAAGAAATCCCTTTAAATGAGAAGGATTCTCTCTGTTTGGAAACATTCAAAAGTTCGATAGAAAAAGCACAAAAGCTCCGTATCCCTTTCTACCTCCTAGCTGTTACCGAAATGAAACCACAGAAAGAAGGCAAGCTTTTTTTCCAGGTATATGATGGATGTTACTTGAGGCATTACCTTTCCTATAAGGGGATAGATGCAAAAGATCCTTTGACTAACCTTCCTATAAAAAAAATTCATTACTTTGCCATTCAGTGCTTTAAAGTTTGTAGCGACGAAGTTAGCGAAGTAGACCTCAACAATGATGTCGTAGCTTCTTATCTACAACTTCCGAGAGAAGGAGTCCTTGTTGAACAGGCCCTTTTTAACAGCGTAAATTATCTCAAACTGGAAGAAGCAACCAATAAGGAATTGATTCAACGACCCGCTTCATTGATGGAAAGTGTTGGCCATATTAACTTAGTTAGAAAGTCTCAAAACTATCTATTCGAATTAGATAAATCTCAATGGATTTTTACTCAAAAATCATTCGGTTCTAAACAAAATATCACAACAATTTGGTCTTTTTGCTATAAGAAAATTTATTCCGAATTGAAAACGATCATAGACTTAGATGATGACATATTAGAAGATGATGAACTATCAGACGAAGATACTTTCCCTGACGCTACTCAAAATCGCCCTCACATTGTTCATAAAGAAATCTCATCGAGTTAAGAAATTTTTGATTAGTATGCCGCGCCCGGATAGAGGCATAAAATAAGTAAGCATTAGGAGGGAATGATGGTTGCTCAAGCGGATTCCATAGCATTTTTAATAGGATTTCAAAATCAGTATGTTGATTTTCCTAAAAAAGTTTGTTTAGATGACATTGACCCTATCACTGAACTTCCATTTAAAGAGGGCATAGAACGGGCTCAAGAGGTGCTAGTGCCTTACTACCTCTTGGCGGTCATCCAAATCAAAAGTGAAAGCAAAGCCGGACAATCTAAGAGGGTATTTAGAGTATACGATGGTTGTGGCTTTAAACGACATCCCGGTTCCCGCCACAATGCAGATCCTTTAACTAACCTGCCTATAGAACATGTTCATTTTTTTGCCATTCCATGCTTCACCGTTCAAAACGGACAGAACGTGAAACAGTTTAATCTCGAAGGTGATATAGAAGCATCTTATCTACAACTACCCCAAGACAAGAGAGTTCGCAACGATTTTCTTCGGAGTTTAAATTACCACAAACTTTTCAAGCTAACCGCTGCTCAATCTGATAAGATTACCGTTGAAAATACTGAGAATGACTTAATGAATCTAGTAAAAATAGACCTTCTTACGACAATAGGGATTAGAGAGGCGCAGGATTTGATGATATCGAAGGCAGAGAACTCTAAATGGCTATTCTCTCAAAAATCTCTTGGAAGCGAAGAATCCATGAAAAAAATCTGGAATTTTTGTTCGAAATTTCTGATCAATGACTTAGATGCATTCACCGAACCGGATGATGATGAAACTTCAGATTCTGACGATGACGCCGCTGCTGTTTAATCCCCTTTCCCCAATTCTTAAACCGGTTTGGATATAAAAAATAACGCGATGTGCCAATTGTTTAAAAAGGCATTCAAAGGTGAGAAAATATAGAGAGCAAGTACTGCTAATCAAGGAAAAATCGTAACAGTTCACATACCCCCTGCTTCGTCGAGAATATGTGGGAAAAAAAATGAGGCGTAGTAAAATATTTATTCCCTTTAGACAATCGTGCTGCTATTCTGTTGGACATGAATTCGCGCACA
>JBAUVX010000008.1:0-5535 GCA_049583465.1 Waddliaceae bacterium
TGCGGAGGTGCGCCTCTAGAGATACTGACACAATACATCCAACAGCAGGAAAACCCTAGCTAGTACCGGAGCGCCTTACATCCCGGTCATAAATGACCGGGTTTTTCGGCGCAATAGGATAAAAAAATATTGAATGTTAAAGTCGATTTATGGTCTAAAGGGGTTTTTAGAGTAAAAACACGAGTCTTCTTAGGAGGTAAACATGAAGATTTTGGATATCATCGCCACAATTCTATTGATTTTAGGGGGTCTGAACTGGGGAATCTTGGGTCTAACGGATTACAATGTCATCAATATGATTTTTGGAGTAACGGAGTACAATGTCGTCAACACGGTTGTTGGACCCACATTAATTGAAAGAATCATCTATATTCTCTTTGGCCTTTCGGCTGTTTGGAAGGCTATTTGCTACACCGGATGGTGCCATAAAAGCTGACCATCTCTTTATCACCCGCCACCTCTTTTCTTAGGTGGCGGGAGCTTCCTTTTTTGCCGCGATTCACGATTTATTCTTCAGAGACTTTCTTCACGAATTTGGTTTTTTGTTCTTCCACTTACGGAAATTTTTGTATGGCAGCAAAATTTTCGAACTGTTGGCATAAGAAGACAGTAAAATAGGTGTTGAGCTATAATAAAAGTGTACTGAGTTCCTTTTACGATGGAGGAAAGAGTCATGAAGCTTCAAAATTTGCTGCTCTCTTCCGGCTGTATGCTGCTTCTTTTGCTCTCCCCGCTATTGGCTTACCCCCAACCCCCTCCATATCTTCCTCATGGCGAGGCTCCTACCCGAGATACGCCCTTGGAAGATGAAGAGGAGATCCCCATCGAAGCAGTCCAACCTGCAAGACCCCCTTTCCCCTCCGATCCCTATTATCGAGAAACTCTTCCCGGATATTCCATTCCGAGAAACCAACTTCCCAGAAACCCCATCCCGAGAAATGTGATTCCGAGAAATGTGATTCCGAGAAATGCCATTCCGAGAAATGCCATCCCAAGATATGGCATCCACGAGTCAAGATATGGCATCTACGGGGATCAGCTTGAGAGAAATGACATTCCTCAATATACCGTCCCGAGAAATGTCATTCCCCGATATACCGTTCCTAGAAATGCCATTCCAAGAGAACCGCTTCCCAGAAACCAAATACCACGAAATTCTCTGCCGCGAAATCGCATTCCACGTGGCGGGGTCGGCGAGCTTTAGCCCAAGAAGCTGTGCGCTAAATCAGAACGGGATTTTACCAAATGGCGGCATGGCGCAAAGAAAACGGAGACGCCATTTTTTCTGCTTTGCAAAAAGGGAAAAATGTGTCTACCCGGCGCTAAATGTTCTTCCTTTACTTTTTTCCTTGTTTCATTCAACATATATATACCCAAACCAGCTCAAGAGTTGGCATTTAGGCAACGCGAATGCTCCCAATGGTTGGACGATCGCGATCGCAGGCACACCCTAAAAGCGTATGACGCATCACATGATACCTATGAAATCTTTTTTACTTTCTCTGATTCTTTTATTTCCTTTTGCACACATGCAAGGGGAAATTGTCCTACCGAAACAGTATACTGTGATTGAGGATGCAGCAAAAATCCCCATTCATACCCCCTCAATCGCCCTTTGGCAAAAGGAGAAAATCAAACTGGCAAACGGTTTGGAAGCCTATCTCATTTCCGACCCGGCAGCCAATGTATCCGGAGCTTTACTCTCCGTCAACGTGGGGAGTTGGGACGACCCCGCTGAATATCCGGGGATCGCCCACTTTCTTGAGCATATGCTATTCCTAGGAACAAAACGGTATCCCAAAGAATCGGAATACCAACAATTCATCAATGAAAATGGGGGGGAAACCAACGCTTTTACCGCCAGTTCGACGACGAATTACCTTTTTACCGTTAATAATGACGTCTTTGAAGAAGGGCTGAAACGATTTTCGAGCTTTTTTAAGGAGCCGTTGTTCAACCCTTCGGGTGTTTCCAGAGAACTGCAAGCCATTGACCAGGAGTATGCAAAAAACCTTGAAGAGGACGGTATCCGCCAATTTTATGTCATGAAGGCCTTGATGAACCCCGATCATCCTTTTCATCATTTTAACATGGGTAACAGTCAAACCCTTTCCAATGTCTCGCGGCAAACGCTGGAAAACTGGTACCGCAGCCACTACGATGCCCATTTAATGCGGCTTGTTGTCTACTCCCCGCTCCCCATAGAAAAGCTCCGTCAACGCGTTGTAGCAGATTTTAACCGCGTCCCCACCCGCAACCGGAAGCCTCTCGAAGTTGAAAAAAAAGCTTTCACTGAAGAATCGCAAGGACACTATGTCTATATTGAACCGATCAGAGACTCACGTCGGCTAACCCTTGTGTGGGAGCTCCCCTCCTCCTTCGTCAACATGAGGGACACCCAACCGGAAAGGATTGTCTCTCATGTGTTAGGACACGAAGGGGAACATAGCCTTTTAGCGCAGTTGAAACGCGAACAGCTCGCAGAAAGCTTATGCTGCGCCGGAATAAAACTGGGAGATCATTTGTTCACGTTCTTCCTCCAAATTGATCTGACTAATGAAGGATTAAGAGATGTCGATCAAGTCATCAACCGCACTTTCCAAGCAATCCAAAATTTTCGAGAACAAGGAGTTCCCGATTATCTTTTTGACGAAATAAAAAAGATGCAGACAATTCAATACCAATACCAATCAAAAGGCAATGAGTTTTTGATGCTCATGCAACATGCGCAACATATTCATGACGAAAAAGAGTTGGCCACCTATCCGGAAGTGACCAACATGATTCAAAGATTCGACCCGCAGGCTGTCAAAGAGATGCTCGGCGCCTTGAAACCCGGAAGGGCAAATGTTTTCATTATGGCTCCCTCAACACTGACCGGACAAGTCATGGACCGCAAAGAACAGTGGATAGGCGTAGACTATGCCCTAACACCGATTCCTCAAGAGACAATGGAAGAATGGGAGCACCCGGAACCCCACTCAAAAATTTCTCTTCCACAACCTAATATTTTTATTCCCAATGACTTGCAGATTATCAGCAAACCTCGCAATACACGAAAAAAGCCGATGCCCACCCCCAATCTGTTAGTCGATGATTCTACTGCTAGGATTTATTTTGCACACGATGACCTCTTTAACGTGCCTAAGATTAGCTGGATCCTGCATATTCGGACTCCTGAGATCACCTTAGACAACGCAATGAAAGTTGTGATTGCAGATCTTTATGTTAAATCTCTCAACGATGCGTTGACAAAATTCAGCTATCCGGCACAAATCGCCGGACTTGATTTTGAGATTACAAGAGGAAACAATGGGATTAAGATTGAGATCGGGGGCTATAGCCAAAATGCCCATCTTCTGCTAAATGAAATCCTTCATACGATTTCCACTTTTGAGCCATCTCGGGATACGTTTCACATTTTTAAAGATTCCTTATTACGGCAGTACCAGAATTTCTCAAAGGAGAGCCCCTTGCAGCAAAGTTTGGAGCTTTTCAAGTCTGTCCTTTTTGAACATTATGTGTTGGAAAAGGAAAAGGCCGGCGCCATAAGAAAACTTTCATTCAAAAAATTCCAAGAAGCTGTCGCTCAGCTTTTTGACTCGACCTTTATTGAAGGGATGTTTTATGGCAATATGACAACAATACAGGCAGAAAAGCTGGCGGGAACGGTCAAAGAGACCTTCGTTCACGGAGTCTATCCTAAAGAGGAACAGCGGCAAGTTGCCGTGATGGTTTTACCGCAAAATGAAGGACCTTTCTATGTTGAAGCACGCACACAATCTCAAGGGAATGCTGTCGTATTAGCCATCGAGGAGAACACCTACTCTTTTAAAGAAAATGCCGCCCAGCAAATTCTTATGCAATCCATCAAAGAGCCCTTTTTTAGTACACTCAGAACTAAGCAGCAAACGGGCTACCTCGTTCATAGCTTTCCCCAAGAAATCGAAAGGAAGCTTTTTGATCTCTTTGCCGTTCAATCCAATACTCATCACGTCAACGACCTTCTTCATCGTTTTGAGGCATTTATTGAAAGTTACTTGCAAGAAATGGGTAAAACAGAATTGACAGAAGAGCAATTTTATACCATCAAAAAATGTTTGCTGAAAAATCTTGAAGAACCGGCCAAAACGATCAATGAAATGGGTGCGTTATTGTTTACCTTTGCCTTCCAATATGATGGTGATTTTGATTGGATCAACAAAAGGGTGAAAGGCTTCGAACAATTGACTTATGCCGAATGTCTCAAAATGGCCCGTGAATCGCTCGGAAAACACAACAAAAGGCGCCTTGCGATTTTGCTTCAGGGTCCCCCTTCTGAAAATAGCCCCTTCACTTACAAACAGGCACGGACATTGAATACCGTTCGAAAATTAAGCGAATATGCCCAACGTTCTTAGAGGGTGTCTACAAAGTCAGAAAACAGGCGATTTTGAGCAGGTTTTCTGACTTTGCAGATACCCTCTTAAGCTTGATTTTGTTTATCGTTGGAAGACGCCCATCAGCTCCCCTTGGCCCAATATGTGCCCTGACATCGACGCTTCCAGCTCTTTTTTTGTGCTCCCATCCGGAAGGTCGAGCATTGTATCGAGTGCATAAATTTTAAAAAAATAATGATGGATCTTTCCTGCAGGCGGACAGGGTCCTCTGTAGCCCTGCCGGCCGAAATCGTTCATTCCCTGCTTCATCGCCACGTGAGCTCCTTCATCAAGAATACTGTCACTAGGGTCGATATTCCAAGCAATCCAATGGACAAAGGTTCCCATCGGAGCATCGGGATCATCGAAAATGATCGCAAGCGATTTAGTCCCTATGGGGAGTTCGGAGATAATCAGAGGCGGAGAGACGTCTTCCCCTATACATGTGTAATTCAAAGGAATGGCAGCTCCTTGGCCAAAAGCATGGCTTTCAACACTTATCGTTGCTACTTCTTTATTGGGCATGATCGCTCCTAAATAGATAGAGATGAGAATCATAAAAATGAGCAGGCAAATAATGCTTTGTCCTGACTTCATATTTCTCCATTTTCCTTACGCTCAACTTTTTTTGCGCTTCTCTCCAACTCTTCTTTTACCTGCTCCAAAATCCCTTCGATATCCAGCATGGGGATAAAGTGAAACAGCCCGGCGATTTTTCCTGCTTTCTCCTGTACTGTTTTACTCGCCAGTAAAAAATGATCGATTGCCTCATTCACTTTCGTTTTCGTTGTTGAATCGGCTTCTTTTACCAAATGGCAAATATCTGCCGCCTTAAACTGCCGCAGCCTCCTGAGTTCTTCAAACGCTTGAGAAATTTCTTGAGGAAGTGTTGGCAATTCTCCGAGACCCTCTTCTTTGTTTTCGCCTTTTTCTGCAATTTTCTGGCATGTTTTTGCCGTCAGTTCCAGATTCCTTGTCAATTGATGAAGATCGATTTCCATCTCACGGTTCTCTTTTTTGCAAAGTCGAGCTTTTCATTTCTTTTTTTCTGGTTAAATCATTCTATTTTACCTGTCAAATAATTTTTTTATCAGTTATATCCAAACAAGAATAGGGT
>JBAUVX010000009.1:0-11137 GCA_049583465.1 Waddliaceae bacterium
AATAGATTTTTGATTCTAAGTGGGTTACAAAATCGAAGCTTGGTCTGTAGTCACCAATCGAGATTTTGTAATCCACTTAGAATCAAAAAGATGAAGAAATCGCCCGCGCAACATGCGGAATGTGGGTTAAATGAATACCGCACAATCGCTGGCGGCGTAAGTGCTCCGTTCGACAACATGGTGAGGAGATCGCTCGTCGCTGCCCGCACTTCGGCGAGCGGCTGGGAACTCACCCAACGCGGAAGCCACCACCCGCGAACCGTCGCTGTCGAATAAATGAAACGCGGAGCGAAGAGCGGCATGGTGAATTTCGCGGGGTCCGTCTGCCGATGACTGGAAAGAGCTCCATACATAAGCATGGTTCCAGCGGGAGCGAGGTTGCGGGCAATCTCAGCGCCAAGTTCCCCGGCAACTACTTTCTTGATGTTGCAGATAAAGCTGAGCGAGGGTGCAAAGAACAGGCATATGCTGTTTTGAATAAGCGGTTACGACTCAATAGCAGAAGTATCTGAAAGGGCTTCATTATCGGCAATTAAGAGCGCTTTATTTGCGGGCGTTCCTATCGCTTGCACCGGATAAAGATCGGGCTCATACGCAGAGGATAGAACCCGTTCGAGCACATGAGCTTTGCCCTTTCCCATCACGTAGATCACAATATTTCTTGCCCGGTTAATGCAGTCAAAAGTCAATGTCATCCGCCAGGTATCGAATTTAGGCACGTAATTAGCGATGACTAATCGATGGCTAGGATGAAGCCCATGGGTTTTAGGAAAGAGAGATGCTGTATGGCCATCTTCTCCCATGCCCAGCATGACAAGATCAAAGACCCCATCGGGGAGGAACTTATTGATCAATTCCTCATATTCCATGGCGTGCTTTTCAATATCGCCTTCCCCATGCATGCGAAAAATTTGCTGCGAGGAGATGCCCAGCGAGCCAAACCCCGCCTCCATGGCCATTTTATAGTTGCTATCGGGATGATCGGGGGGAACAGAGCGTTCATCACTCCAAAAAACCATCACCCGTTTCCAGTCGATGGAAGGGCGAAATTCTTTCTGAGTTTTTTCATTAGGAGGATAGCTGACAACTTGCTTGATTTTTTTAAAGATAGCCTTCGGAGTGGAACCGCCGGAAAGAGCAACGGCAAAATAGCCGTGGTTGGCAATGGCATCTTCGGCAACTCTAAAAAAATGATCCGCACAGAATTCTATCGTTGCCGCTGCATCCCCCGGGATGACCACGTCGCGCCTTTCATCAAGGGATTTGACATGCTGTTTCCAATGGTATCCGTCCATTAAAGCTCCTTTCCTTTGATTTCCCCAATCAGCTGCAAAAGATGACGGTAATGGTCGCTGGTGCGGTGATAGAAGATCTCTTTCATGGCATGATGTCTTTTTTCTAGGTCGGCGATGGGGAAAGAGTAAGGAAGTTCGCATTTTTCCGGCGTTGAAAGATAGACCATCACTTTTCCCTGCTTTTCCGCTAAGGACAGGGTAATTGCGGTATGATCGATCGTTTCAAAAGCGATCTCAAAAATCCTCCCTAGGCGTAGCGTGGGCCTTTTTTGTGGAAAAAAAGTCACCTTAAGAGGGTGGTCATTGTTGGTATAGTAGATAATTTGGGCATGCTCATCAGAGGCCAGTGATTGATAGTTCCATTGCAGCCGCGCAGCCATCCACCCGTGCAGGTACAGAGCCTCGATGTCATCGGGGGGGTTGTATTTGATTAAGATTTGATTGCATCGTTTTAAAAAATCGAGTTTTTCGCGGGAATGGAACGTTTGAGCGATCACATCGCGCCATCCGCCGATTTTTGCCCATGCGATGTCCATCACATCCATGGACTTCCTATCGATATTATCGAGAATTTTTTTGCTGAAGGCAGAAAAATTCTTCGTACATGCAGAATCGTAAATGAAACGGGTTGCTAGTTTTTGCAGCCGTGGGAGAATCGGCAGATCCGAAACGGGATCTTGCCCCCAGACGAGGTAAATCGGCAGATCGGGGATCAGGTGGGGCAAGAGGACAAAGGGCACTTGGGAAAGGCGTGAAGAGGAGGCGCGAATGTTTAATTGATCACAGTGTCGATGATCTTCGGCAGGGTCGATGGGATTGATGTCGAGGTACTCGCGCTCACTTTTTAAATCGCCCTCGATAAAAATGACACGGCAGGGATATTCTTCGATAAACGGGTTGACGATTAGATGAAAGTAAGACGAGCGCTCGGGTTCATGTGTATAGACGATGACGTTAAATAAATGCCCTTTAATCCTTTCCTGCTGTCTCATGTTACAAAAGCCTCCAACGGCCATTTTTTTCTGTCAATAGAGAGTCAGCAGCTTGGGGTCCCCAAGTTCCCGCTTGGTAGTTGGGAAAATTGTCGGGAGGCGTCGCAGTCCAGTGGTCTAGAACCGGGGTAAATTGGCGCCAAGAAGCTAAGACTTCGTCAGCTCTAGCAAAGAGTGTTCCATCTCCCGACATGCAGTCGCAGATTAACCTTTCATACGCTTCAGGAGGGGCTGAACCAAAGTAGGAGCTATAGCGAAAATCCATTTTCACCGGCTGGATGGGACTGTTGAGGCCGGGAACTTTGCAGTTCATTTTCAACGAAATCCCTTCGTCAGGTTGGATTCTGATCACCAGAATGTTGGCATCGATGGTTCTGTTCTCGGCTTGAAATAAAAAACCGGGGGCATCTTTAAACGCTATGGCAATTTCTGTCGCTCTTTTCGGCAGGCGTTTTCCTGCACGCAAGTAAAAGGGGACATCGGCCCAGCGCCAATTATCGATGAAGAGTTTCATGGCCATATAGGTTTCAACCGAAGAGGCGGGCGAGACATTATCCTCTTCTCGATATCCTTTAACAGGTTGATCCTCAATATATCCTCGATCATATTGCCCTCGGACGATGCATCTATCCCACTGTCGATGGGGAAAGGGACGCAAGGACTGCATCACTTTGACTTTTTCATCGCGAATGGCATTAGCGTGAAGGCTCGTCGGGGGCTCCATGGCCACTAAAGAGAGCAGCTGCATCATATGATTTTGAACGATATCGCGGAGCAATCCCGCCTCTTCAAAAAAGCGGCCGCGCGTGCCGATTCCAATCTCTTCGCTTACGGTGATTTCGACATGATCGATATGGCGATTGTTCCATACCGATTCAAAAATGGGATTGCTAAAGCGGAACACCAACAAATTTTGCACTGTTTCTTTTCCCAGGTAATGATCAATGCGATAAATTTGGTTTTCATCAAGATGTTGCGAGATTTCCTTTTGCAGAGCCAAAGCAGAGGATAAATCATGCCCGAAAGGCTTTTCAATAATGATGCGCGACCAGTGTTTCTGTTCTTGGTCGGCAGGATAGATCAGTCGATGACGGCTTAGGTTTTCAATGATGGAAGAGAAAAAACTCGGCTGTGTCGATAGGTAGTAGACACGGTTTCCTTTTGTCCCGAATTGGACATCCAATTGGTGCAGAAACCGATTGAGTTCATCGTAACCCTCTTGCCGATCAAACTCGGAACGATGATAGAACAACTGCTCGCTAAAGATTTGCCACTGGTTGGGGTCAATAGGCTTAGCCCGTGAAAACTGATTCACAGCGTCGTGCATCTCTTGTCGAAAGATCTCGTGAGATTTATCTCTTCGGGCAAAGCCGACGCAAGCAAAGTGAGCGGGCAATTGCCCGTCCTGTGCAAGATTATACAGTGCCGGGATGAGTTTGCGTGCTGTTAAGTCGCCTGTTGCCCCGAAAATCACCAATAAACAGGGGTCGGCGGTTTTGTATTGGCGAGATTTCTCTTCCAAGGGGTTGATTTCTTGGGCTGTCACTGTTGTTGCCATCTATCCATCCTGTTTTGGGCATAGTTGAATGCATAGTTTTTCAGAAATTCCAAAATCTAAGTCCTGCCAATTGCGACCTCATTTGACCATGCCGATTACTGTAAATTCTTGTAATCTAAATACATTTGTAAAATAATCATCGCACTGACCACATCGACCACTTTTGAGCGTTTTTTCCTGGACATCTCTGTTTTCAGCAAAAAACGTTCTGCTTGAACACTTGTCAGCCGTTCATCCCAAGTCATGATCGGAATCGTTATTTTTTGTTTTAGCGCCTCAATAAAATGGTTGACTTCATCAGCAAGCAAACCGATTTTTCCATTCATCATTAGAGGCATCCCTACGACAATTGCATCGATTTGGTAGTGATGATCTACTTGATGTTTGTCTAATTTTTCCAATAGTTTTTCAACTGTTTTATCCAGTTTTTTTTCAGATTCCATCGTAAATAGGGGATTTGCAATGATTTTCAGTTCATCGGAAAGAGCTAAACCTATGCGCACCATCCCATAGTCGATCCCAACGATTTTTTTTGGGGGGGGACGCTCCATTAAGATCCCGCTTTGTAGCTGATCATGGCACGGACAAATGCTGCAAAAAGAGGATGGGGCTCTCTAGGTTTTGATTGAAATTCCGGATGGAATTGCACCCCGATCATAAAGGGATGACCGCGGATTTCGGCGATCTCGCAAAGCTCGCTATCTTCAAGACAGCCTGTAACCAAAAAACCGGCCTCTTCCATCTCTTCCTTGTAGGCGTTATTAAACTCGTAGCGATGGCGATGACGCTCTTTGACTATCCCCTTCCCATAGACTTTGTGCGCTAGGCTTCCTTCCTTAATCAGGCAGTTGGAGGCTCCTAGCCGCATTGTTCCTCCCATCTCTTGAATTTCTCTTTGTTCAGTCAGAAGAGAAATCACAGGGTGATTCGTGTCGGCGTCGATTTCTGTCGAATTGGCGTCGGTAAGATTGGCGACATGGCGTGCAAATTCCACAGTCATGACCTGCATGCCCAAGCAAATGCCGAAATAGGGGATGCGCTGTTCTCGACAATAGCGGGCTGTTTGCACTTTTCCCTCCCAGCCCCTCTCTCCAAAACCTCCCGGGACCAAATACCCGTCGCAATCCTTGATGAAGGTGTTGTCCACATCTCTTTGTTGTTGAATTTTGTCTGCCTCAAAACGCTTAATCTTGAGCTGATATCCTGCAGCAATCGCCCCATGATCGAGGGCTTCAAAAATCGATTTATAGGCATCTTGATGCTGCACATACTTTCCGACAATGCCGACAGTCAAGACCCCTTTGGGGTGGCGGATCGTGTGCACAAGGCTTTCTAGATCGGTGAGATCGATTTCTCTATCCTGAAGTCCTAAATGGTTGCAGATCATCCGATCGAGGTGTTGAGCGTGCAGTTCAATGGGAATTTCATAGATGCTGTCCTTCACATCGACCTCCTCGATCACTGCGCGGCTAGGGACATTGCAAAATAAACGAATTTTATCTTTTACTTGAGGAGGAAGCGATTGTTCGCACCGGCATAAAATAAAGTCGGGAACTAATCCGATTGCCCGAAGATTTTGTACCGAATGTTGGGTGGGTTTGGTTTTGACCTCTCCAGCGGCTTTAATGTAGGGAACATAGGTAAGGTGAATATTTAGGCAATCCCCTTCGTGTTCGTATTGGAGCTGACGTATCGCCTCTAGAAAGGGGAGGGATTCTATATCTCCCACGGTCCCCCCGATTTCGACCAACGTCACATCGAGGTTTTCCTTTTGCTTCCCGCAGGCGGTAATCCGCTGTTTAATTTCATCGGTGATGTGGGGGATCACTTGAACCGTATTTCCAAGATAGTCGCCTCGACGCTCTCTTTGAATCACCGCATGATAAATTTGTCCCGATGTCGCATTGGATGCGCGGGAAAGAGGAGAGTTCGTATAACGGTAGTAATGTCCCAAATCGAGGTCTGTTTCCGCCCCATCGTCGGTGACATAGACTTCGCCGTGCTGAAAAGGATTCATGGTTCCGGGGTCGACATTTAAATAGGGGTCGAGCTTTAACATCGCAATAGCCAGCCCTTTTTTTTCCAGCAGCATTCCGACAGCCGCCGAGGTTAACCCCTTGCCTAGAGAGGAGCAGACTCCTCCTGTAAAGAAAATGTACTTCATTTCTTACGTCGAACTCACGTTAATAAGCTTTCGATTTTGCGAATATCTTCAGGAGTATCCACACCGACAACATCGTCTTTGACGACAGCCACCTTGATGATATAGCCATGTTCGAGCACCTTCAATTGCTCCAAATCTTCAGCCATTTGCAAAGAAGTCGGAGCCAATTCCGGATAGTGCATTAAAAACTGACGTCGATAAGCATAAACTCCTATGTGCTTGTAATAGGTGACATGAGGCTGCCACCTGCCTTGATGTCCGTTTGGAATCAAGGTGCGGCTGAAATACAAAGCCTCTCCCTTTACATTGATGACACACTTGACAGTATTAGGATCGAGGGCATCTTCTTTCGAGGTAATTTTTGCTGCTGCCGTAGACATCACTGCTTCAGGGCTCTCTTGTAGAATCTGAATCACCTGATCCAATGTTGCCGCTTTTATCAAAGGCTCGTCGCATTGAATATTGACCATCAGCTCGACATCGTCGTAGCCGCTATTCTTGACAACTTCGGCCAAACGCTCCGTTCCCGTCGGGCAGGTAGGAGAGGTCATCACCGCATTTCCATTGAATGCAAGCACTTCTTGGAAAATCCGTTCATCATCGGTGGCAACAATCACATCCTGCAGCAAGGAACACTGCCGGGCATTTTCATAGGTTCTTTGGATCAGACTTTTGCCGGAAATCTTCGCCAAAGGCTTCCCGGGAAATCGAGTGCTTCCGTAGCGAGCGGGAATGATTCCAATAATCCTTTGGGGCTTTTTTCTCTCCATCGTATTCACGAGGAGATCATACCAGAGAAGATCAGAAAGATGAAAGTGGAATTTTTTCGCGATCTCTGTTTTAATGGAAGGATATGCCAAGGTATCAATTCCCAGATCCCATTGCACTCCCCGAACAAGTTCCTCTTGCCCGAAAAGATCGCAAGCAGCAAATTCTCAATGCAGCCGGCTGCGGGATGGCTGTTCGCCTTTTCGTCATTTGCATTGAGTTGTTTGGAGTTTATCTATATAACAGTTCATCATTATTGATGGATGTTATTGCGAGCTCTTTTGATATTGTCAGCAGTTTAGTCCTGTTTTTCTGTATCAAGCTCGCCGCCCGCCCTCCTGACAGGAACCATCCTTTCGGACATGGCCGCTATGAACCTCTTGCAGGGCTTCTATTAGGGCTGTTTCTTATTTTAATCAGCATTGGCATGTTTGCGTATGAGGGGACGAAATTAACCGAAACCGCATCAAAGGAAATCATGGATCATCGAGCATGGATCATTCCGTTGCTTGCGACGATTCTTCTTGAAATTTCTTATCAGGTGGTCATACGCATCGCAAAAAAAAAGCACAGCCCTGCCCTTGCCTCTGATGCCATCCATTATCGAATCGATGCTCTGGCCAGTTTATTTGCAACAGCTGCTTTGGTTGTGGCAGCAATCATTCCTGATCATAGCCTTGTCATTGATCGCATTGGTGCGATGGTCATCGCTTCGATGATGATGGTATTGGGGAGTTACGCAGCCAAGAACAACCTCGATCAGCTGATGGATCGTCTTCCCGATGTGAATTTTTTTGAGCGAGTGCGGCAGGCATCGCTAGCTGTAACGGGGGTACTCGATACGGAAAAGATCCGCATTCAGGTCTATGGCCCTGATGCTCACGTGGATATTGATATTGAAGTGGATCCTCAGCTTCCTGTGCATCTCGCTCATCAGATCAGCCAAAATGTTCGAGCGGAAATCCAAAAAGACTGGCCTTCTGTCCGTGATGTGACGGTCCATATTGAGCCGTATTATCCCAACGACCACTAAGACTTCGATTGCCGATTGCCTAAAAATCCGGGTTTTGAATGTGTATAGGCCGCAATCCGGCTCTAACTTCTCGATGTGATGATCATGAGGCGAATGACGAGATAGCTTCCCCAAATGATCGCTGCTGTAATGAGTGCTGCGATCAGGCAATAAAAAGGTTCTGCAGTATAAGACATAAAGAGAACGTAGGTCAAAATAAATGAGGCCGTGCAGACAGCATAGCCTTTCCATTCAAATAACTTTGTCGATCGGTCATTCATGACATTTCGTTTTGCGGTCTTAAACTCCCGTTTACAAAGCCGAGAATAGGAAAAAAGAAGAAAAAAGAAAAGAAGAAACTCCTTGTGCAAATTTTTTTTGACCATTAAAGTATAGCTTCAAACCCGGGTTATGCGAGAGGTTTTCAACATAACCCGGGTTTCAAGAAAATAAGGAGGGATAAAAGATGGGACCTTTAAGGAATTTTTACCAGGGGATTATCTCGATAGGGAATTTTCTCCAATCGTTTCTTTTATTGGCGATGCGCCTCTTCTGGGGTTTCCAATTTTTTCAGGCGGGCTATGGCAAGCTGCAAAATATTGGTCCCGTGGCGAATTACTTTTCTTCTTTAGGAGTTCCTTTTGCGGAATTTACTGCTTTGGCACTAGGTTGGATCGAATGTATTGGAGGAATCTGTCTGTTCTTGGGGTTTGCTTCTAGGCTTATCGTCATTCCTCTTGCGTGTGTGATGATCTCTGCCTTATTTTTTGGCCATCGCGAGGCAGCGCTGGGGATGTTTTCCAACCCGCAAACATTTATCAGTCAAACCCCTTTTACTTATTTGCTCACCACAATTATTGTATTTTGCTTTGGCCCCGGCAAGATATCTATCGATTCTCTCTTCAAGAAGCTCTTTTTCAGAAAGAGCCGGTAAGGTGATATTTGAAAAATCGGGCGCTAAACGGCAACTCATGACTTCAGGGGGGCAGCGATGATCATTTCACAGGGGATGTCCTATCTCAAAGACATCACTTGGGCAGGAGCACATGTTCATACGAGCAGTGAGCTGACAACCCATGAACAAGATGGAAGGGCATTCTTGCAGGTTGGCTTGGTGGCTAGGGAGAGAATCAAACGTTTATCCTCTCAATTGAAACAAACCGGTTCAGGTCTCATGACGCGGCGCATTGGCTGGCTGGTCTGCATGCTAGGAGGCTTTTTGCAATTGACTTATGGCAAGGCGGATCATTATCTCAGGAAGAAAGAAGAAGAGAAACATTTCCTGTCAGAAGTCTTTTGCCGCATGATAACAACAACTGCGGCACTCATGACTACCCATACCAATGCCCTTATCAATGTTGCGTGCTGCGCGGCATACGTAGCGATGGCCGCTTTTGGTTGGACATTCGCCGGGTTGATGGGATTGCTTAGTGTGGGCCTGATTGAGCTGAAAAGAAAGAGCATGCTGCCCAGGACTGTCGATAACTGCTTAGAACCCCTGGTTCTAGCTGCAAAAATGGCTGCAGATTTTTTGACTCCCTTTTCGTTCTTTGACCGGGTTTATCAAGGTTATCGTTATTTTGATAAGTGGACACATCTTATCCTCAAGAAAGGGGTGGCTAAAAAATACCTTTCGGAAGAGGCAGCCAACCCGCTGCCTCAAAAACATTCCGTTAAGGATTGCCACCGGTTAAGAACATCTTTTCGTCGAAATCAGATAGAACTGCGGGTCAAGAGCAACGAGAATTTTTCCGTGAATCGTTCCCATCTCTTTTCAAGGGATTTTAAGTTTTTGTCAGATGAGTTGATTGCCAAGTCAGAAAGTATCTCTGTGGAGGATCTTTTTAAAAAGGTCGAGGCGAAAATTCGCGAAAAAAACGTCACGGTGAATGAATGGGGCGAAGACGTTTCGGTTTTGAATTCAGATGGTTGGATAAATTTTAGGGAAAAGGCTCAGGGAAATCGCTTTAGCGATCAGGGTGTTGCCAATATTGAAGCCTTTAATCTTCTGATGAAAAACTACTTAATTTCCCTCATAGAAGAGAGCGATAAGGATTTAGCTGATACAGACGAGGAGCATTCGTTTTTAGAAGTGATGAAGAGGGATCGATTTAAAACCATGGTCTTAGAACTGGCTCAAGCGGGAGCTCAATGCACCCGTGCGTTAACAAGAGATCTCAAAGTCATTCTACAGCCGGAGACTAAGGATTATAAATGGGCGGCCCATTATATTTTGGCCCACCAGAGAGGGGAGATTATCATGAAATTCCTTTCAAGGGAGGACCAATGGCTTAGACAATGGAGTTGGACAAAGCACTGGTTCAATGCAGATCTCGTTGGAGGAATAGGAGATGTCCATCTTCGCGATTATGTACAGGTCCGTTTCTGGCACCGTTACCGCCCTTATGCTGCAGAGCGAAACCGCGAGTTAAAGGGAAGAAATTTTATTGAGACAGTTCTCGTCAACTTGTTGAGCCGATACAAAGGCTGGAAAAGGGATTTCTGTGAATCTCTTCTGTTTTTCAAGTATGTCTATTCAGGTCTCTCCCATCCCGAGATGGTCGGGTTTGTTATCGGGCTCCTTCCCGGCATCAACAATCGCTATAACAAAGAGCCCACACTGTGCAACAATTTTTACGATGAGTATACAGTGGAATCGATTGTCGACGATGTCTACAATGCCATACAAGCAGGAGACATTGGGCTGCCCTGTCTCTACGATGAAGAGACGCAAGAATTGATGGAGATCATGCAAATCTCTTTAAAAGCCGTCAGCCAATGGATTCTGGATATTGAAAGCGACAACAAAGAATTTGAGGGTTTGTTAACTGAGAATGGAGAAGATCAATGGACAGAACGTCCCAATGTATTAACAAAAGATGGCGTCCGCCTTCTCTTGTGGGATTTGGGGATCCTGACTCCAAAAGGGGCTTTAGAGCTTGCACCGCAATCTATCAGCCTATCCGTAAATTCGTAAAAGATCTATGAGCCTATCCATAAATTCATATTCGCCGTCTTTCTTCATTTGTTGGATTTTTTTTAGCTCTTCTTCTTGCCAAACTTGTCCAAGTTTGCCTTCATAGAAGAGCTAAAAAATAGGTTCTTAACCCCATGGGCGAATTGTTAATGCGTTATGAGACCTTCAAACTGTAAAGGCTCGTTGCCTAACTCCATATTCAGTTTGACACACACCGTATGAGCTAGCAATTTTCTCCAAAATCAAGAAGCCTGATGCCAAAGATTTCGAGCTCGAACCTTCTCTATATGAAACCGTTCTGAAAGTTGACCAATCACGGTTTCTATAAGCCGACGAGTGCTTGTCAGCCACTTTATGAAACTTTTTGGTCT
>JBAUVX010000010.1:0-4109 GCA_049583465.1 Waddliaceae bacterium
TGGCCTTCTCTGTGCTCTCTGTGTCTCTGTGTTTTACACTAACAACCATGCTTTAAATGAGTGGTGAAACTAGTACCTGCGCATTATCAACCGAAATCGCAAAATCGCAATTCGCCCATGGCGTGAAGAATTGCTGTTTGTTCAAAAGGAGCACGTCGGAGAGACATTTTCATTTGATCATGTCACGGACTTGCGCGCTGAGAAAAGACGGTTGAGTTTCCGCCTTTGGGGTGGAGACAAGACGTGGGTGTCTCCGCAATCGGCTTGGCGGGAAGCGATTCCCCCTCTTGAGCTCGATGCCGGGGCCCATGACGCTAAATCGGAGGGGGCGTCGATTGTCATGCAAAGTCCGCGATGCCGGGAAACGGGGTTGCGCATCATCCGCCGGGTGACCCTTCTTGACGAAGGGAAGGTCCTTCTCGATCAAACTCAATGAATCGAATGACCGGGCGTTCCGAGGAATTTGGGATGTCACGCAGTGCCTGCGTCCGTTTGCAGTATGGATTCCGACAGAACGCTCCACTATTCGCCCCTATGAACCTATCTCACTAAACCATTTTTGCCGATTTCTTGCCTCTTGGGCTGATTTTGCGCTCAATTTTTCACTCAACTTTCATAAGTTGAGCTCAAAATTCATCACAAAATCACCCTCAAGATCCAAAAAATCGGCTGAAAAGCGTTTAGTGAGATAGGTTCATCCGGAGGAAAGGGACTCTGCGAGGCTATTCTCAACAATGATTCAGGAAAAAAATGGGTGGTCGTGCATCACCTGCCAACAGCCCTTGCATTATAAATTTGGGACTCTCCTCAACAAGGGAATTCTCGTTGCCCATCGGAAAAATCCTCCCCTCTCGTGGACACGCCGTTTTTCTGTCGATGCCGGAGGATGCTATGCTCATGATGCCGTCGTGGAAGTCTATAATTCTCCCACCTACGATTATTGCGAAATTGAAGTTCATGCCCATCTCATTCCTCTGAAAGAGGATGAGGAGGCTTCACATCGTCAGGAGTGGACGTTTGCAGCAAGAGATTTTCATCCTTGTTGATGGATGCAGTGCGGGTTTTGGACGGAAAAATGAAATGGATGTTCCCGTCCCTAACTCGCGGTATGTGCATCAAGAAACCTTTACCCTAGCCGATGTTTTTGCTCCTCTCGATTGGGCCATCCGTTCTAAGAGATGATCTCCCACGCGCAGTGCATTTGCCATGATCGTCAATGCCGGGTTAACCGAGGATGAGGAGGCAAAAAAGCTGCCGTCGACAACATACAAGTTGTCCACGTCGTGGGCTTTGCAATTCAGGTCAAGAGCTGATGTTGCGGGGTCATGGCCAAAACGGACTGTGCCGTTCTGGTGGGCCACACCTGCGATGGGAATTTTCTTTTTCAGGTAAATGGAATTGGGGAAGAGCCTCTCCTCGCATCCGATTTCTTTGAGCATCCCTTTAAGTTTAGCCGCCAGTTGCTGATGGCTTTCAAGATTGTTTGGCTTGTAATGTAGGTGAAGGGAGCCATCTTTTTTTACAATGACACGGTTATCGGGGTCGGGTAAATCTTCTGTTGTGAGCCAAAAATCAAGAGAATGCCTGGCCATCTCGTCGAGAATTTTTGTCGGAGTGAAAGATGGGGCATCCCCTTTTAACATTTGAGCGTCCGATTTTCCTAGCATTTGAATCAGACCCAAGGGATAGTTCCAGTCATTGGACTTAAAATAGAAATCGCTTAATCCCAATGTCTTTTGGAATATTGTTGGATTGGGCTTTGTAGAAAGGGCCATAAATGCAGAATTGTTATGACACATATAGTGGCGGCCAACGACTCCCGAGCTGTTAGCCAATCCGTCAGGGTATCGGTCGCTTGCTGAGCGGAGCAATAAGGCTGCAGAATTAATCGCCCCGCATGACACCACGACAATATCTCCTTTGTAGATCTCTCTCCGTCCATTCCGTTTGACGTGGACTTCAGTGATTTCCGATCCGGAGTGATTGGTCTCTAACTTTTCAACGTAGCTATTCGTCAAGAGAGTAAGATTTTCATGTTTTTTTAAAGAGGGATCGACGCAAACCACTTGCGCATCTGCTTTCCCATTCACAAGGCAGGGAAAACCGTCAAAGCTATCGCACTTGATGCAAGGGCTTTCATGCCAATTGGCTTCATCTAGTAAGATCCCCAACGGCATGTGAAAGGGATGATGCCCAATTTTTTCCAAATTGTCTGACAGTTCCTGAATGCGAGGCTCATGTTTTACAGGGGGATAAGGATAGGGGTCATTTTCCGGCGGCTCTGTTGGATCGCCTCCGCGCAAACCGTGGACATGGTAGAGCTTTTCCGCCTGAGAATAATAAGAAGCGAGGTCGCGGTAGGCGATCGGCCAAGCAGGAGATATCCCGCTATGATGCCGGATTTCTCCAAAATCTTTTTCCCTAAAACGCATTAAAGCCGAGCCATAAACTTTTGTATTTCCTCCCACAAAATAATGAATACCTGGGCGGAAGGGTTGTTCGTCTTTATCATACCACATCTCTTCCGCATCATATTTTCTGTCGACAAAGACCGCTTGTGAACTCCAATTGTCTTTTTCTCGACGAAGATAATCGCCCCGCTCGAGAATGAGAATACGTTGCTCCGAAGATTGCGCTAGATGATAGGCCAGCGTTCCCCCGCCGGCTCCTGAACCTATAATGATCACATCGTAGTGGGCATCTGCCATTTTTTCATCCTCCTGTAGAAAATCCTGGATATAGCGTCATTCCTCCATCAATGTAAAGGCTTGCGCCGGTGATATAGTCCGCTTCGTCCGAAGCTAGCCATATTGCTGCATGGGCGATGTCTTCCACTTCTCCAATTCTGTTGTAAGGGATGAGTTTCATCAAATCTTTATACGCTTCCGGAGTGTCCCAAGCTGAGGTGTTGATGGGAGTCCGGATGGCGCCCGGGCAGAGGCTGTTCACTCGGATGCGATCGCCTGCCACCGCTTGGGCGATACTCCTCATCATCATGTTGATGCCTCCTTTTGACGCCGAGTAATTCACATGTCCTCCCCAAGGAATCTCTTGGTGAACAGAACTCATGCAGATAATTTTCCCTGCTGCGCAAGACACCTCTTTGACGACGCCCCGCCGTTTAAATTCCCTTACCGCTTCTCTTGCGCACAAAAATTGACCCGTCAAGTTGACATTGATCACGGTATTCCATTGGTCTAATGTCATCTCATCAAACTGAGCATCCCGTTGCAGTCCGGCATTATTGATGAGGATGTCGATGGTCCCGAATTCCCGAATCATCTTTCTAAACATCTCTTGAACTTGATCTTCTTGGGAAACATCGGCTTGATGGATGTAAGCCCGAACGTCTCCGTTTTTTTCCTTAATGCTTTCGACAACGCTCTGAGCGGAATCTTCTCCTTTGACATAGTTGATGACAACGTCTGCCCCTGCTTGAGCCATAGCGGCTACCACTCCCTTGCCAATGCCGGAGTTGGCTCCCGTGACGAGTACTTTCTGCCCTTTCAATAGTTTTCTGATCGGGCGGGTGGGCATGACAACCTCCGGGAACTTATCTTTTTTTTCAGCGACTTTCATCTGCAACCTTCCTATTGTTTAACGTGAGTTCGACGTAAGAAAATGAGTGTATTTTTGACCTTTTCACTCCTGAATTTGCTTCGCTTCTTGGAAATAGCACAAGGCTATTCCCTTCGAAGCTCATTAAAGTCAGGAGAAAAAATGCCTACAAATCCACTTCATTTCTTACGTCGAACTCAGAGGGTGTCTACAAAGTCAGAAAAGATGCCAAAATCGCCTGTTTTCTGACTTTGTAGACACCCTCTCACGTTATTTACATTTTCTCAAAGATAGTAAATATTATTTTTCATAACATGGCCCGCATTTCTCTTCCAGATTAAGATTGCGTTGTACCCCGGGTTGCGACCTATTTCCCGGCAGCCATCTTTTTTTAGACACGCATCTACTGCGCTTCTCTCCTTGCCCAACCCTATACCGGGTTGCGCTCGTCGTTCAGCTTGTATCTACGCGCCTAAAAAAACCCGCTGCCGGGAAATTAGGTCACAACCCGGGGTTGTGTAATTAGTTTTGGAGAGCGATAGGAGTGTAAT
>JBAUVX010000011.1:0-13782 GCA_049583465.1 Waddliaceae bacterium
TTTACACTAACAACCATGCTTTAAATGAGTGGTGAAACTAGTACCTGCGCATTATCAACCGAAATCGCAAAATCGCAATTCGCCCATGGCGTTAACTAGTAATTTAAAATTTTAGCGGGAATAGCTGTGCGTCTCTCTTTCATCAGTTATAGTCAATGCGGTAGTTAACCCCGTCTTTTTCCAGAAAGATCGCATGAGACTCGATGCTCGTAATGGTCATTCCATCCAGCAGATCTCCGCTTGCAAGGATGCGTCCATTGATCACAACATTTAAATTGGTTCCGCCCTGCTGAGAAAAACCGGAGACGCTGTAAAGATCGGTAATGTTCACCATGCTTTGTTCGGGTTCAAGTTCCGTAATAAACGATTTCACGTTGCGCACTCCCGAAATTTCGCGGAATTTGGGGATCAAGGTTTGCAGTTGTTTCATTTGCTTGGAGTCTACTCCGCCTGTCAACGTCAGTTCCCCATTAGTCATTTGCACATCGACAGAGGACATGCCAAGCGCGTCGAGCTCGATCTCAACGGATGTGATGACATTCTCCTCGACAACCACTCGATTTTCAAGAAGGTCGAGATAGGGAAAATTCGAGGTGAAATAATCGGAGAGTTCTTCAGCTTGTTTGCGTGTTTCCAAATAGCCGGACAAGACAAATCTTCCTGCTGTAGGAGAATGGACGTTAATCCCCTTCCATCTGGGATCGCGGCCGAGAATTTGATTTGTTTCCCTCCAGACATATTCATCGATAATCAGTCCGCTGTCGTCAAGGTTTTTTAGCGCGTCGGCCTCTTCGATTCCTTGCAGGTTATAGAGGAGCTGGTTTTTATCCGATGCTGTGAGAACATGGCCGACCAAAAGAAGCCCGGTTGTCGGATGATAGGAGTATTTGACGCCGGGAAATGGAGCTAGGGCGTTTTCTATCCCTGTTCGAATATCGACTACCTGTTTAATTTGGATAGGCTTGCTTTGAAATAACGTTGTCGTGCCGACTCCAACGAGGATAAATAATCCCGTGATGATGCCGATCAAAAGAAAGGATCCGAATTTTCTTTGTTGTTTTTCTTTCGCCGCTTCGGCAGCAAGGGGTGCGGGAGTTTCACCCGTTTCTTTCTTGCCGGCCCTCCTGCCTTTCTCGTCTTTTTTTTCTTCTTCTTTATTTAGGACTTTGACGATAGATGGAAGAAGCGGCGAGATAATCGTTTGCATTTCCCCTTCCCGGTCGAAAACGATAAAGGAGGTCGTTCCCATATTGATCAGGGTGTTTGGCTCTAGGGGATGCCTCCCTTCGATGGGTTCTCCGTCCACCAGGGTTCCGTTGCGGCTCTTGAGATCTTCAATCGTCAAGGTATCTCCCTTGCCGACGGTGATGCGGGCATGCTGCCTGGAAACGCTGGTGTCGTGAAACACGACGTCGCAAACATTCGGGTCTGTTCCAATCACATAGGTGGCGTTCGCTTGCATGGAAAACTCTGCGCCATTGTTAGGGCCGCCGATGATTTTTAGGAGCCAGCGGCCCGTATCTCTTAGGTCGAAGTCAATTTCAGCGAGAATGCCTTTATCCTCGTCTGTCTCCTCTTTGTAGATCGTTTCGTGGGTAGGTTCGTCTTCCCTTGAAGAAACGTCTGTGTTGGTGTCTTGACCATTCATAGCTTTTACCTCATGTTCTGCATAAAAGCGAAAAACTCCACTTCCAATCTTTACGGCATCTCCATTTTTCAGGAGACGAGGTTTTTTTACCACCTCTTCATTCACAAGAACGGGATTTGTCTTGCTCAAGTTTTCAAGAACAATCCCCTTGGGCGATGAGCGGCAGACCAGATGTTTGCGTGAAGCGGCGGGGTCTTCAATCAACAGCTGGCAAACATCGGGATCGCGTCCGATTACCCATTTTTCCCCCTCTTCTAAGGAGAGGGTCAGCCCTTTGCTATTGCCTTGTTCTGCAACTAATTTCGCCACTATTATCTCCCTTTGAACCTATCTCACTAAACCATTTTTGCCGATTTCTTGCCTCTTGGGCTGATTTTTCGCTCAATTTTTCGCTCAACTTTTATAAGTTGAGATCAAAATTCATCACAAAATCACCCTCAAGACCCAAAAAATCGGCTGAAAAGCGTTTAGTGAGATGGGTTCTTAGGTGATAGCGTGCCCGCTCGATTTATACGCATTTTGGCTGCGCCAAAATCCAATTCTTGAATTTGAATGTGTATAGCCTATTATCAGAAATGGGAAATCCATTAAGGTGAAAAATACCGGAAGATTTGTAAGAGCCATGGTCAGTATTCCCCACTTTATTCTGAAGGAGATCCTATTTCAAGAGGGCAACATCTGCCTATTCCGCGGGGTTAAGGAAGATGATGGCACTTCTGTGTTCATTAAAACGATCCTTTCGGAACATCCCACTCCTCTGGAAATCGGAAGAATGAAACACGACTATGAGATGGCCCAACGGTTGAAAACCGGTTACGGGATCATTCAACCGCTTGAGATGATTTTTTACGATCATGCTGTTGCTGTCGTGATGGAAGATACTCCGGGAGTTGTGCTTCATCAACTCATCCAATCACAGCAAATTGAAATTAAGAAAGGGCTCTTGCTCGCAATTGCCATCGCAAAATCCATCGAAGCGATGCATCAGTTCCATGTCATTCACAAAAATCTCAAACCCCAACATATGATTGTTCCGTCCAATACAAATGAAATTAACATTCTTGATTTTGGACTAAGCACGCGCCTTCAAAGAGAAGAACCCACAGTTGAAACAACCCGCTTGATGGAAGAGTCGCTCCCCTATATTTCTCCTGAACAAACAGGGAGAATGAATAGGGAGATCACCTATCGCTCGGATTTTTATTCTTTAGGCATCGTGCTGTACGAACTGTTTACCGGGCGTCTCCCTTTCATGTCGGCGAACCCGCTCGAATTGATCTATTTTCACATGGCGACAGATCCCCTTCCTCCCCACCATGTGAATTCTGAAATCCCGGAAATGGTGGCTCAAATCATATTAAAGCTATTAGAAAAGAACGCAGAAGATCGTTACAAAAGCGCCGGGGGCATCCTGTTTGATCTCAACCAATGTTTGCAACAGCTTGAGCAAAATCAGGTCATTACACCCTTTTCTCTTTGCCGGCAGGATCACTATCAACATCTCTATATCCCGGATAAACTCTACGGTAGAGAAAAAGAGATGGAAATATTGTACCAAGCTCTCGATCGTACAATGTCCGGGAAATCACAGTTCGTTCTTGTCAGCGGCTATTCCGGGATTGGTAAATCGGTGCTGATAAAAGAAATCCGCAGGCTCTTGGCAGAAAAAGCCGGTTTTTTTATCGAGGGCAAGGGGGATCAGTACAAGCGCAACATCTTCTATAACACCATCATCGAAGCTCTTCAAAGCTTAATCCGTCAAATTCTCACAGGAACAGAAGAAAGCATTGAGTTTTGGAAAAGAAAAATCTACCAATCTGTCGGGGAAAATGGGCAGTTAATTATCGACGTTATTCCGGAAGTTGAGGCAATCATTGACAAACAACCTAAATTGGTTGAATTACCTCCTAAGGAAACAAAAGACCGATTTAATTATTATTTCCAATCTTTCATTACTACTTTTATTTCAAAGGAAAATCCTCTCATATTATTTCTGGACAACTTACAATGGATTGATTTGTCATCATTAAAATTCCTCGAGCTTTTGCTGACAGACCCCGCTATTCAATATTTATTGATTCTAGGTACCTATCGGAGTAACGAAGTGTCTTCCGACCACCCCTTAGCGATCGCAATAGAAAAAATAGAAAAGACTGCGCACAATGTCTTCCACATCCCGCTAAGCCCCTTAAGCCAACATCATATCGGCCGGCTGCTCACCGACACACTCTATCGTTCAGGCAAAGCTGTAGATGAGCTAGCCGGGTTAATCAAAGACAAGACCGGAGGAAATCCTTTCTTTATCAAAGAGTTGCTGAAAACACTCTATCGTAAAGGCTATCTGAACTACAATGTTGAGTCGCAGCAATGGGAGTGGGACGCAAAGCAGATTCGATTTATTGAAGCAACGAGTAATGTGGTCGAACTGCTAGAGGAATTGATCAAAAGGACACCGGAAAAAGTAAGGGAGTTGTTAAAAATTGCTGCTTGTCTAGGCAATCTGTTCCGTTTGAAAATGCTCGCAGAAGTGACTCAACAGACCCAGCCCGGCGTTGCCAAAAGCTTGCGTGAACCTGTTGAACAAGGAATGCTTTTACCCATTGGAGAGACGTATGAGTTTTTTCAAGAATATGATGAAAACATCGCCTCGGTTTATCGGTATGAAAATGTCGATCTCTCTTTTAGGTTTGCCCACGACAAGGTTCAACAAGCTGCCTACGGGCTGATGACAGATCGAGAAAAAAAAGAGCGTCATTATGAAATCGGCAAGCATTTGCTATCCAATACTCCCGAACAGCTTATAGAAGAGAATGTTGTTGATATCATTTATCACATCAACCACTCATTAGATCTAGTCAAAGACACCAAAGAAAGGCTCGCCTACGCTCGTCTGAATCTTCTGGCTTCAAAGAAAGCAAAAAACTCCTCTTCCTATCAGTCGGCCGTAACTTTTGCCCAAAAGGGTTTGCAGTGCTTGCCTCCGGAACAGATACAATCGGAATATGATCTGTGGTATCAATCTAGTTTAAATTTAATGGAATGTTACTATCATAATGGAGAAATAGATAATTCCGATAAACAATTCCAAAAAATAATAAAAAGATTAAAAACAATTGAAGAGAGAGTAAAGGTGTTAGTTTTGCGCAGCCGCCTTTATCTCATGAAACGGGAATATCGCCTGGCGATTGAAACAGGACGAGAGGCTCTCACGTTAATGGGCCATCCCCTCCCTAAACGCATCACTAAATTTACCGTGTTAAAAGAGTTTCTCCGTGTCCGTCTGTTTTTGATCCGCTATCCGCCTAAAACGATTGAAGCCATGCCTCAGATGACAGATGCAAAAACATTGCTGATAACCGAAGCACTCTTTTCCATTCTCATCCCGGCCTATATTTCCGATGGCAACACGATGGTTGTTTCCGCCATTCGATTAACTCTGATGATCAAATACGGGTTATCTCCCTACTCTGTTGCCGGTCTTCCCTCTGTCGGCGTTGTCATCTCCCGATTGTCGAACAACTATGCATTAGGATTTGAGTTGGCAGAACTTGCCATCAACCTCTCTAAACGATTTGGCTATCGTGAAATTGAACCGTATGCCTTATTTATCCAATCGTACTTTTTAGCGGACTGGAAATTCCCATTAGAAACATGCAAAGAGATCGCCATGGAGGCCTATCGGAAGAGCTTGCTGATTGGAGACCTCCTGTTTGCAGGCTACGCATTAGTGGCAGCGGGTATTCACGAACTCTATTCGGGAACCCCCCTGGATCTCTTCAAGAAATCGCTCGACACCTCTATTAGTTTCAACAAAAAAGTGAACAATAACCTGGCTTATATAGGACAGACAATGACGTGGAATTTTGTCTCCACCTTACAAAAATCAACCGTTTCTTACTCTATTTTCGACGATGACGATTTTGATACAGAGACCCTTTACGAGAAGTGTAAAAAAAGTGGTGAAAATGTCCTTGTCCTTCTCGTCTGCCGCCTTGAAGCGATTTTCTGTTATCTGATTGCCGATTATAAGCGCTCAAGGATGTGGTTGGAGAAAGGAAAAGAGCATATCCTCTTTCTCGCCTCTCCTCAAGTGGCGATTCATACCTACTACATTGAATGCCTCATTCTCGCCGGCTGCTATCCCAACGATGACAAAAAGACGCAAAAGCGATCGATGAAATCCATTAAAAAATCTCTGAAAATCCTAAAGGAGTGGGCACAGTATTGTCCCAAAAATAAAAGCCACTTTTATCCCTTGGTCAAGGCTGAGTTAATGCGCCTCACACATCCTGATGAGGAAGCGACCGACATCTATCTTCAAGCCATCAAAACGGCAAAAGAGAATTCGATGATTCAAGACGAGGCAATTGCGAATGAGCTGACGGGCCGCTATCAGTTAACAAAAGAGAGAAAACAAATCGCCGCCGTTTTTTTCCGAGAGGCTCATTGGGCCTATCAGCAATGGGGGGCCCATGCCAAAGTCAAACACCTTGAACGTAAATATCCCGACATCTTCATGATCTTAAAGGAGATGGCCGAACAAGAGATCTTCTCTCCGGGAAAGAAAACCGACATCGACTTGATGAGCGTCATCAATGCTTCAAAAGCAATTGCAGGAGAGCTGATGATCGACCGGTTATCTGCTCGCTTGATGGAAATCGTTGTGCAAACTGCAGGAGCAACAAAGGGTTTCTTGATCTTGGCAACGGATGGGAAATTGTCAGTGGCCACGGAATGGGATGAACACGCGAAAGCAGCCGTTTTGCTCCCCCGCGTTTCCTTGGAAGAGAAAAACGATGTCCTTTGTCAAAAAGTGATCGATTATGTTGCAAAAGTGAAAAAACCCCTTGTCCTGGGTTCTGCAAGCGAAGAAGGATTGTACACGCAAGACCCCTACATTGCTCAAAACCGCATCCAATCGGTACTCTGCATTCCGATTATTATTTTGGGAAAACTGACCGGGATCTTGTATTTGGAAAATAATCTCGCTTCCAATTCCTTCACCAAAGATCGAGTCGACATTCTCTGGCTGCTCTCTTCTGAAATTGCTGTTGCGATCGAGAATGCCACACTCTACACGGATTTGAAGAGGGCGATGATTGAATTGGAGGACTATAAAAACACGTTGGAGAGAAAAGTTGATGGGCGAACGATCGAGCTAAGAAAGAAAAACGAAGAATTAGAGCAGCTTCTCCAAAAGCTTCATCAAGCGCAGAAGCAAATTGTCCAACAAGAAAAACTTGTTGCTTTGGGCTTCTTTTCCCAGGGAGTCGCACACGAGATACAAAACCCCCTGAATTTTGTGAACAATTTTTCCGATCTGATCATCGATCATGTGGAAAATACCTTTCAAGAACTTTCAAAAACAAAACAGGGTCTTACTGATGTTCCTAGAATTGAGGATGATCTGCACAATATTCATCTCTACATAAAAAAAATTAAAGAAAATGGAACACGTATTAAAAATATTATCCATCTCCTATTGCGGCATGGTAAAATGCAAAGGGGAGAACTTTCCCTTGTCAATGTACACGATTCGCTGCATGAAGCCTCTGACGCTGCCTACCGGGATCTTCTTTTAAAAAACTCCCTCTTTGAGGTGGCCGTTGACGAATATTTCGATGAGAGCGTCGGTGAAATAGAAGGCATCCCCGAAGATCTATTTCGAGCATTCCTCAATCTTATCCACAATGCCTTTTATGCTGCTTATGAAAAAAAACAAGCTGTCAACGCCGACTTTGCCCCGAGTGTCGCCATCACGACGAGACAGTCTCATGATCAAGTGGAGATCCGCATTCGCGACAATGGGCAAGGAATTCCTGAAGACAAGTATGATGACGTGATGATTGCCTTTTATACGACTAAGCCGCCGGGAACAGGCATGGGCCTTGGGCTCTCCTTGAGTTACGACATTTTTGTGCAAGAGCATGGAGGAAAATTGGCGATCAATTCATCAACAATTGAGGAAGACAGTTTTACTGAAATCATCGTCACTCTGCCCCAAAGACCCTAATTGCCGCCCAAACCTCAGCTAGAAGAGCTCGAGTGCATCAGATACGACTGTAGCGTCGGGCTTTTATTGATCTTCTGCGTATCAGCCAAAGCGGATAGGGTTTTGAGCCATGCCTCTTTTTCCCATTGACAGGTCTTGTCTCTTTTATCAGGATGACAGGACACATACAAATCGAAAGCCTCATCAGGGTGAGCGACAGAAAAGTCAATACTCTCTTGTAATGCCTCTTGCAATCTCGAGACAAACTCTTCAGAGGCATACAGCGAATGGCTCCTTGCTAAAATAATAAGCTCGGGATAGTGGGGGACTCCAAGCTCGGATAAAGAAAAATAATCGGCCTCTACTCCCAAAGCACGGAGGTGTTCACATTCAATGTTCCAAAATGCCCCATAAATCACATCGACCTTTTTTGTCCTAAGAGAGCTGACAAGATCGCAACTGACATTGTATTTGGCCTTTGGCTTAATCTGATTCAATTGAAGAAGGGTATCCAAAAACCGGCATGTCGATCCATCGACGCAATAGCCCACCGCTTTTCCATTCAAATCGGCAGGCTTTTCGACGTTAAGTTCTCGACGATAAATCAAAGAATTGAGAGGCTCTTTGATGAGCACGGCAATGGGCTGCACATCGGCTCCCTTTGCCATGGATCGCAAGGTATGGGGCATGTAAGAAATGGCTAATTCTACCTGCCCTGAGGTCAAATAAGAAATGGCATCTCCGGGATCGCGCATCTTTTTCACCATAAGATCAATCCCATGCCGACGAAAAATCCCTTTTTTTATCCCTGAGTAGAGAGGAACATGGTTAGGGTTGGGAAGCCAATCAAGAATCAGACGGACCTGTTTTTCCTGTCCGCTAGACTCTTTGCATCCCCATCCATAGACTCCCATTAGCAAGAAGAGGCAAGCAGTCTTAATTTTTAAACTGCGCATGGAGGGAGGACGGCGGGACATTGCCCTCTTTTCTAAACCGAGCATCATAAGATAAAGGGAGACACTCATCAATGTCAGGCAAAATAAAGCGCCAAACGTCATCTCCAAATCTGCACCCCGACGACTTTCAATCATCAACAACCCCAACCCCTCTTGAGCTCCTGCCCATTCTCCGGCAACAGCCCCAACACCCGCAATGGCTGCAGAGATGCGAAATCCTGCAAACACATGAGGAAGAGCCCACGGGAGCTGAAGCTTGATAAACCGTTGCCAGGGCGTTGCCCTGTTCAGATAAAAATAATCTAAAAGATTTTGAGGTGTCGATCGCAGACCTTGGTAGAGATTCATCGTCAAAGGGAAAAAAATCATCAACGCGGTCGGAATGACAATGGCAAGATAAGACCAGTCAAAACATATGACCATAATAGGAGCCAAGGTAAACATGGGGACACATTGGATGACCACGAAAAAGGGCTGAAGAACAAGCCTAGGAGTTTTCCACGCATGCATGATCCACGCTAAAGGAAAAGCCATGACAAGGGCAAGACAAAAGCCCCCGCACATTTCCCGCAGGGTGACGATCGTATGAAAGACAAACCGATCGCCTTTTTCCCAAATGCAGGCGGCAATGTGAGAAGGAGGGGGAAGAACAAAGTCCAAAGTGTCAAACAAATGAGAACAGACCTCCCAACACCCGAAAAGGAATAGAAAAGTCAGTGCCGACAAGAGATAAGCGAGGGGCTGTTTTTTCATCCGGCTTTCCTGCTTCTACAATTTAATGATACAGACATTTTAAGAGAGAAGCCGCTGCAATGATCCGCAGGGATTGATAGGATTCTTTGAGCTGTTCGGTCAAAAAAGGAATCGAAGACCTCGCCCCAATGTGTCCGATCCCCTCAAGAATGCGCTCTTTCAGTTCTCTGTCAGCATCGGTGTAGGCATCTTGCAATATTTGAATCGCCCTCTCTCCCCTCCCCCAAAGAGCAAGAATTCCGGCAGCTTGCACCCGGGTTTTTTCTTCAAGATCGTCTAAGAGACCCTCAACAAGTGCCAAGGCGGTCTCATCTCCTTCAGTCAGCAATAATGCCACGGCAAGCCCGGATACCCTCCAATCTCTTTCTTTTAGAAAATGCTTGATTGCCGGTTGGGCGTGAGAGTCCCCTAAGATAGCGAGAACATTGAGGATGTCAAGACGGGTCAACTGATTCATCACTTCCGGGTGATGGGCAAGGAAATCCTGCTGTCTACCATAGCAAGGGGTAATAAAGCGAAAAAGACCTTGCCGCTCCCACATCCAACGATCCTTTTCTTCGACAAAACAGCAATAAAGGGACCGGCAGGCTTCTTGACATTTCACCCCTTGCCCAATCAACCCTAAAGCTAAATTCATTTTCTGATAGCTGTCTTCTGTCTTGTCGAATACTTCTTGTATTAAGGGGTCGGCATACTTTCCCAATGAGGCCAAAGCCCCGCTTGCCAGCAAACGGACCTCTCTGTCTCGGTGATGCAGCCACTTCCGCATAGCTGCCTGACCTTGGTTGGGATCATGCAGGGTTAATACCCAAGCGGCAGTAATCGCAACATGATGATGAGGATCGTCAATGAGCTTTGAGATGAGATCTTCTATTTTCTGTTTCTTCCATTCTTTGATTTGCAGCAACCCCAGCACCTGCAGCGCGGCGCAACGCACCTGTGCAGAATGATCCCGAAGCAGGGGAATCACCATGTCTAAATGGTCTGTCTCTCCTGAGTGGGCGACGACCTCGCATGCTAACTCTCTAAGCCCGGCTCTTGCACTTTTCGCAAGTTGATCTACCTCCCCTTTTTTTGGATTTTCCAATAAATAAACCAGGGACTCAATCGCAGCAGCCTTTTCTTCTGCACTGGCTTTCCCACTCGCAACAAGCCTTGCTAATGGAGCTTGTGCCTCCGTGATGTTCATTTTTCCCATTGCTTTGATCACTTCCAGCCGCACTTGGAAATGCTTTTCTTTCTTAAATCGTTCCAACACCGCCTCTTGCAAAGAGAAATCGCGGAAATGCGAAACGAGTTCCAACGTCGCTGCTCGAATAATTGCATTGGGATCCTCGACATGTTGACGTAAAATGTCCACCCCTTTTGCATCTTCTCCTAAAGCTGCCGCTAGCATTGAACAGAGCCTAATGACCGGAGAGGAGGACACTGCCCCTTTTTCTATTACTCCCCAAGCCATGACTTCAAGAAGGCGCCGATTGCTTGCCTGCTGGGGAAATTTTCCCACATACCGGTCCCACGCCTGAACCATTCTTTTTTCCTCTCCGCTTTTTGCCAATGCTTGAATATAGGCTTCCCATAAGGGTTCAGAAGAGGGATGATGGGCTAAAAGAGTACGAGCTTCTTGACAAGCCGTTTCATAATCACGCAGGGTCATCAGAGCATAAATCCTTTTTTCCGGAGAAGCGGCTGCGGCTTTACACGCAGTAACCCCACACAAAAGAAAGGGAAGCAGCAACAGAATAATCATTGCAAAAGTTGGCGGATTTTCGAGAATTCGGGAGCTTTGGCATCACGCAGCAACTCAAAGAGTATCGTTTCTTTACTGCTAATTCTCACTCCGCAGTCACGCAGCTCGGCAATCGCTGTCGAAAAATCGTAAAGCGACCGAGATGTCATGGCGTCGTTGACAACGACAACGTCTTTTTTCACAGCAAGCAAGTCTTTTGCCGTTTGAAGGATGCAGATATGGGCTTCCATTCCCACTAAAACCCATTGATCCTGAGAGGAACAAAGAATGGCGTCTTTGATGGTTTTTTCTCCTAAACAGGAAAACGTTGTCTTGGAAAAAATCCGCTGCCCCTCTTCCAACACTGCTTTTAAAGGGGAAACGGTTTCTCCTAACCCTGCGGGGTACTGCTCTGTCAGGATAATTGGCAGCTGCAACGCCTGAAATCCTTTGACAACTGTCTGAATGCTCCTCAAGACCTCGCAAGAGCGCTCAACCTGCTGAACAAGCCTGTCTTGCACATCAATCACGAGTAAGCCGACACGATCGCGGAAAAGAGAAAAACTCATCCCATGGCTCCTAATTGATGACCTCCAATAAGATGAAAGTGCAGATGAGAAATCGTTTGCCCTGAAAGAGGGCCGTTATTGACGATGAGACGATATCCATCGGTCACTTGAAAGCTTTCTGCAAGCTGTTGAGCAACTTGGACAATCTCTCCTATCAGGGAAAGATCCTCTTCAGACACTGACTGCAAGTCAGGTATCTCTTTTTTTGTCATCAACAAGAGATGGACCGGAGCCTTTGGATTGATATCCTTGATGACGAGAATGCGATCATTTTCAAAAACAATATCGGCGGGCATTTCCTTTGCAATAATTTTTCCAAAAATTGTGCTCATAATTTCTCCTATTCATTTTCCTGTCCAAAACTTGCGAGGTGATTTTGAGTGCCTAGATTTTTTCTGCAAGGCCGAAGGCAAGCTCTTTAGAGCTTGGCAAGAACTTGCCGGAAAAAGATGGGTGCTCAAAATCATTTGCGGCAGCAGTTTTCCGCACAACCTGGGTTTAAAGTCATTCATTTCTAGCAGTCTAATTCTCGAAGTGATTCATTACTAATTGGCAGGCTGAGGGTATAATTCAAAGCTTTTAGGGCCTCATCGCGACTTTCCCACACGGAAATAAAGCGGCCTTTGTGGCAAAAGACAGCTCCGAGTATTCCGGACACCTCTCGCAGTTCCTCGTCCAGCAACCCCGCCCATTCAGAAGGAAGGGGCAGCCGCACGCTCATTCTATCTCCAAGGTTTGGCGGGATGCCGCGCAATGTCCAATGCTGGCCGGAAGGCATAATCACAAACCGAGCGGAATGATCTTCACCTCCGAGTTCAAAAAACAGCTCAATCCAAGGTATTCCTCGAGAAAACATCAGGCATTCGTTATTTTGCTCCATGGCGGTTTTCACAATTTCCTTACACGACTGCATGTATTGGTATCTCTTCCATAAGCGCTGTAAATGGCCTTTGCTGAACGTCAGTGCTTCAAAGAAGGCTCTCTCTCGTTGGTCATCCGGAGAATCGTAGAAGATCGGTGAAAAATTCCCAATCACATGAGAATAGGTGCATAGTCCCGGGATTTGCGGAGGCCTGCCATTATCATGATCATCAACACCGCGAACTAACGAGTCATGGAAATGTTGATATTCTCTTAAATTGAGAACTCCGCATTCCTTTAAATACAAGAGCGCCATTCCCGCGCTGCTCAGCTCTCCATTGTAACCGGCTTGGTGATGATCAAAGAGCTTCCGGTTCGGATCATACACGCCTCCGACATCGCAGACATACTCGCATTGGGCTAACATATCGCGATTTCGTGTCCTAATGATTTTGTCCTCATCGATCAAATCAAAAAGCAAAAGGAGAGCACAAGCTGTCACCTCATCTGCGTGAAAGGATCCATCATGAGTCCCAAAACTTCGAGAAATTTTCTCCCCCGTCATGTCGTATTCCCTAAAATACGGTGAAAAGTCCAAGCTAAGACATTAACCGCGCGGAGTTGGATCAAACAAAGAATGCCCTTCCTCTCTCTTGAGTCTTTCCATCTTGCCGATAGATCGGCGCAGCGATGGCATCATCCAAAATAGGAAAAAATGCCTGAACATCCCTTTCATTTTTTGGTCCAACCGGCGCGTCGTATAAGCCCAAAAATTGAATTATGTCAGATACCTGTTTTCTAGTGAAGAGTTATCCTTTTTAGCCGGCAATTCCCGGGAATAACAAACCGGATATAAGATTCATGGAATCTGTGCTTGAACCTCCCTATGGCTAAAGCCAGGGGATTCCGGACGGGGCTCACGCGCACCTTTCGAGGCTTGTTCCGAGCCCGGCAAGGAGAGTGTTGATCGCAGTATTTTGATCGCGATCATCTAGAATACCACATTCTGTACACTCCCAATGTCTTACCGACAAGCCTGTTTTTCCTGTCGGACCTGTTTTGGCCAAACAGTGCGAACAGGTCATGGTGGAACCTTTGGAATCAACTTCGATGTACGTCCTACCGCCTGCACGGCACTTGTATGACAACATGGAACGAAGTTGGTAGTGGCTGCTTTCTGCCACTGATCTTCCGTATTTCTTGGCTATCCCTTTGATATTATCTTTGCTAAAAGCGATGGTGTCGTATTTCTCTATAAGTTTCCGAGATAGCTT
>JBAUVX010000012.1:0-2762 GCA_049583465.1 Waddliaceae bacterium
GCATCAGGCTTCTCGATTTTGGAGAAAATTGCTAGCTCATACGGTGTGTGTCAAACTGAATATGGAATTAGGCAACGAGCCTTTACAGTTTGAAGGTCTCATAACGCATTAACAATTCGCCCATGGGTTTAAAGGTATATTGTTGAATTAAGGCTTTTTGGTGGTCCGGTAAAGCAAATAAGCTCTCTCGTTCAGAAGAAGATAGGACTATGCGTCGAGACATATTTATACCGAACGAAGATATTGATAAAGGGTTTCACGGCTAATGCCAAATTCTCGGGCAACTTTTGCTTTCTTTTCACCATTTTGAATACGTTGCCGTAAAAAGACGATATCAGCATCCGATAAAGATCGCTTACGTCCGCGATATGCACCACGTTGCTTGGCTAGGGCAATCCCCTCGCGTTGACGCTCACGAATTAAAGAGCGTTCAAATTCGGCAAACGCCCCCATAACTGACAACATAAGGATGGCCATGGGGGAATCTTCACCAGAAAATTTTAGATTTTCTTTTAGAAATTCAATGCACACACCGCGTTGAGTTAACGTCTGGACAATTGAACGCAAATCATCAAGATTACGAGCCAATCTATCCATGCTATGGACGAGAACAGTGTCTCCAGCACGTACAAAGCCCATTAAGGCTTCAAATTGCGGACGTTTAACATCCTTGCCTGAAGCTTTATCTACAAATGTTCTTGTGACCTGAATGTTATCCAATTGTCTGTCAGGGTTTTGGTCGTATGTGCTAACTCGTACGTACCCGATACGTTGTCCAGTCATGAAATCTCCTTAAAGTGTCAGGTATGAGTCTATTACCTTTTTGAAATTGTGTCGACCAATTAAGAAAATAGCCCTATTCTGACGTCTTTTAATTTCCCTCTTGACATCAGGATAGGGTGTACTCTAGAATGACATTTATTTTTTAGGGCAGTATGTTTATAGCAAGGACTCACAAAAAACATGCTAACAACGAGGGATTTTAATGAATATTATTCTAACAGAATGGAGCAGAGAATTTGCTTTCTTTCTTTTTTTTGCAGCAGCATTTGTTTTTTCCTACCTTGCAAGGCTCACCATCTTCAAAGAACTTGATTACTATGAGATAAAATACACACCAAAAACAAAAAAAAGGACTTTATGGCTAATATATTTCAATCTACTCGCTGTCTCACTTTGGCTGCATATCTTACAACGGCTGCTTTTGCGACTGTAGCTATTTGTCCTCCCCCCTTAATGGCTGCAAATGGAGGAATTAATCTCAATGATATCAACTTTGGCATCAAGATAGAAAAGATTTACGAAAAAGTAAAGCGAGCTATTGATAAGGGAGAGACTAATAAGATTGTGAGCTACATGTTTGACTTCAAGAGTGAAGTTGAGCAATACACTGGTCAGAAAATCGACATCAATAAACAAATTGACCAAGCTCAAAAAGAAGCTCGCTCAAAAGGTCAAAAGATTGATAACAAATACATCAAACAAATCAAGAAAGAGTTCAGAAAAGAAGATAAAAAACACAAGCATCGAGCTGTCTGGTTTGCCAAATGTGCTGAACTTGATATTCCTTATACTTCTCTCGAAGCTGACGCCGCTTTTGAAATGAATTACATGATGGCAAAAGCAGCTAATGGTAAGCATAAACAACAAGAAGATGTGCCCGTTAAAATTATGGTCGGAGTAACCATTAGCTTGTGCGGGCTTTTCTTATTCTTTGTTCCTGTTCCTATGTGCCAAACTGCTGGTGTATGGTTGATTAACACTGGAATTGGAGTGTTGGGCTCTGATGCTTTAGATAGATGGGATGCTTACGACAAAGACCAAAGAAAAAAATAATAGATACATCGATACAGAATTCGGATTTTAAAATATGTTCAAACTATTACACGAACAATAAATCCTTAACGTGCTTTATAATCCGAATTCTGTGCTGACCCCCAATAATTGGCACCTTTTGTATGCAAAAACATATCGATGAGATTAGTAAACATATCGAGTCTAAAAACCACGGGGTGATTATCTTTAATCAGGCTGCATGGCACACTACAAAAAAGTTACAGTTACCAAAAAATATTTCATTGCTCCCGCTTCCGCCGGCTTCTCCTGAATTGAATCCGGTAGAACAGATACGGCAAGTACTGAGAGATCGTTATTTAGGGAATCGATGCTTTAATTCATATGAGCATATTCTCGACTCCTGCTGTACTGCATGGAATGCATTTACCTCTCAGTCTGGAGCCGTACGGCAGTTGTGTACAAGATCTTGGATGAAAACTAAAGGTTATTTTTCATAAATGGTATAAGAGTCTCTTAATAACAATAAGATCTTCTTGCCGAAGAGCTCGGCCGCTTGACCTACCTCTTCCTCTATGAGTCAAGCCTGCTAAACCATGATTTTCGTATTGACGCCGACTGCGCCTAAGCTGTCTTAAGGAAAGTCCTAGTCGATCAGCTCCTTCGGTCATAGTTAAGTTACCATGCTCAATTTCTAGCAATATGGCTTGCCTTTCTAGTTCCTTCTCGCTCACGTGTAAATCTCCCAATGTTTTGTGCTTCTGAGGTTAAAATTTTCCTAATGAGGACATTTTAACATAGTTTTAGGGAGGACATTATCACGTTGCTGTCACACGCGATCCAGCTATTCCCGCTAAAATTTTAAATTACTAGTTAACGCCATGGGCGAATTGCGATTTTGCGATTTCGGTTGATAATGCGCAGGTACTAGTTTCACCACTCATTTAAAGCATGGTTGTTAGTGTAAA
>JBAUVX010000013.1:0-4725 GCA_049583465.1 Waddliaceae bacterium
TAGCGTAACGAGGCCGAAACGGGTTCGCTTTACTAGGGCTCGCTCTTTCGCCGTCAAAAAGGGAACCACCCCCTTTTTTTTTGCCACTAAGTGACCGCATCGTTTCACGTGGTCGGTTACCCTTCCACGCCGACGCGCGACTAAATGTTGAACGTGCAATTAACATTCTTAACTCCTTTCAGTTAAGTAGACCAATGGTGTTTTACACCCGGCATATCCAAAGCCGCTAAGTGCGCAAAGTGACTGCTCATTTTTGTCTAGACAATGGGGTCCGCTTCAGCGCCTCAAGGCGCACTTTGCGGCTTTGCGACTTTGCGTTTGATTTTTTTTGGGAGGACTTACGCAACAAGGCTGCGCGAACGCTTGATCAGTGACGGCGTAAGCTTTGGTTAATCCAATCAATATTCGCCAGCGCAGCTCGACTTAAGAAATCCATTCTTTTGCCATACAATTTTAGCATTCTGATACTTTTCTCTTCCTTTGAAAGCCGATTTTTAAAGTCTTGAGTGAATGGAATGGAGGCTACACTATCAAAATTGGAAAGAGAATAACGGTAGGCAGGTTCTTCAAAAAGTTCCGATTCATAAAGCGTCCTTTCAGAGGTTTGCACTGCTTCAATATTTTCCCCTCTTTCTAATTGATTAATAAGAACCTGATTTTCTTCATTTATTAATCGAAAATAGTCTTGACACCGCTCAAAGCTACATTTAAAGTTTTTTAATTCCCTCTTAACTTTTTCCAACGTCACTGGAGGCATCTGAGCTTTGTCAATCTCGCTCTGTATTAAGGCTTGTAGATCAAGAGGTCGTTGCAAAAATTTTTCTTCCACATCTTTAAAACGCATATTTGCGACATCGGGAATGTTTAATCCTCCCTCCGTTGCATTGATGAGAGTCAATTCCGTGTGCTTTTTTGCAAAATCCCCTATCCAGTTCGCTTCCAAAATCCATTTCCCTAAAGTATAAATCGATTGTCCATCCCGATCTTTCTTCTCGATCATCTTTTCACCATGTGTTTCTTGAGAAAGCAAAGCCTCTTTGGAAATCCGAACATCATTTTCGACTCCCGATGCATAGGTCTGCATGCGAGTAAAGGCAAAGTCCACTCCAACTAAAATAATGGGATTACATCCTAGGGAGCGGGCAATTTCCAAGGCGAAATTCAGCACACTGTGCCCTTCCTCGATCTCTTCGCCTGCAATTCCCAACCTTAAATCAAACCACTTTGCTGTGTAATAACCAATACTGCCCTTCACATAAAGCCTTGGTCCTTGGAGAAGTTCAAGTGCCCGAAAGTGCACCCGATGACGGTAGAAAAAAGGAAAATCCAATTTAGGACATCTTGCAAATCTTTCATATTGACTCGGGTATGGATCTATGCTGAGGCCAAAATGCGGGCGAACACCTGCGGTTGTTAATGCTGTTACCGCAGATCCCCCGGCTAAAAGGAGCGCCTTCTTCCCCACTGTTTTCAAAACATCAAGATGCTTTTCAAGAGAAGGTCCGGCTCCCGAAATGATCGCCGGTATCCCCTTAAACTTTCCAAATAGGGAATTTCCCGAGTAAGAATCGGGAAGTTTGAGGAGGTTCGCATAAAAATTGGGGAAAAAATCTTTTCCCAGATTGAGATAATCCTCAATTTGACGCTTATAGCTTAGATAGTTTATGTCTATCGTTTCTTTTAGACCTTCAAATTCTTTTCTCTTTATTTTTTTGTAATAACCTAAACAAGAGATCACATATTTTGACTTAAAAAAGTCCCAAAAAAAATGGTTATAAATTTCTCCCTCTTTTACATCGCCTTGAAAAAAATAAAGATATACCTGCGGATCATTTAAAATCTTTCCTCCATTTGCTGTCCGGAATAGTTGAGATATCACCTCCAAGTCGTCTTCTAAAAAAATCAAACTCCGCCTTGCGTCGGCTTCTAACCACTCTTTTGCAGCTTCATAGGCATACCCAAGACCCACTCCATACACATACAACAGCCTCGCATCCACAAGGTCAAGCTCATCAAACCACTTACCCGCTTCCCCCTCAGGGTCTTTTGTACTGTGAAAACACTGTTGAGTTTGACGATCTGCTAGATTAAGAGATCTATTTTCCGACTTGGAAAAACAGACGCGGTCGCACTCAAGAAAAGATAGCCAGACTCCTGCCTTAGGATGTAGAGGTGCCCATTTTTCACGATTTTCCTCAAAAATTTCCTCGCTTACGATTTCATTCATTCAGAACCTATCCGTTAATTCTCTATGACTTAGCATCTCCTTGATTTATGCAACAACGGCTTCTTAAACGAGTAATGAGGCGGGGTTTTCAAGATATTTTTGAACAGTCTTGATAAATTCTGCCGCTGCAACACCATCAATCACTCGATGATCTGCCGAGAGAGTGATCGTCATGACTTTTCCCGAGACGATATCCCCCTTTTTAACAACAGGGACGTTTTGGACTCCGCTGATAGCCAATATAGCCGCCTGAGGAGGGTTGATAATGGCAGCAAACTCAGAAATTCCATACATCCCCAAGTTTGAAACCGTAAAAGATCCTCCCTTGTATTCTTCAGGATTGAGTTTCCCTTCCTTTGCTCTTTGTGCCAAAGACCTCATTTCAAGAGAGATTTCTCCAAGATTTTTATAGTCGGCGCACCGAATAATGGGGGTAATCAGCCCCTCTTTTATCGTAACAGCAACAGAAATATCAATGGTTTTAAAGACAATGATCGAAGAATTGACAGAGTGAAAGCCGCAGTTGATCGCGGGATGCTCTCTCAAGGCCAGAGCGCAAGCGCGGATGACACAGTCGTTAACAGTAACTTTGACATTAAAATTGCGCAGGTGCTCTCGCATTTGCACTAAAGATTGCACGTCGACGCGCTGGCGGACATAAAAATGGGGGATAAACGTTTTGGACTCTTGAAGGCGTTGAGCAATGACCTTTCTCATCGGACTCAGAGCTTCTTCCTCATAGTCCCCGGGAACGTATTTTGGCTCTTCTCTCCGTCCAAACACAATCGCTCCGGATGGCTGGGCCCTGGAAAGATCCTCTTTCATGATTCGTCCGCCGGGTCCGGTTCCTTTTACCGTCGATAGATCCAGCCCTTGCTCCTTTGCTAACTTCCGAGCAAGAGGAGAGGCCTTGATCCGTTTTTCCAGCACAACAGCAGGCATCTCAAATGCGTAGCCCTCAAGAGGAGGTTCGGGAACAAAAGCCGGCTGCCGCAACCCTTCTCCTCTCACTTCCTCTCTTTTGACTTCCGGCTTCTTTTCTTCCGCTGTCATCGGTTGGACTTCTTCTTTTTCTTCGACGATTCCCTCCGGTTGATAGCCTTCAATACTTTCTTCCTTTTCCTCAGTAAAAATGGCGATCGGTTGATTCACAGCCGCCTCTTGCCCCTCTTCGATGAGGATTTTTCGGAGCCAGCCTCCGTCTAACACCTCATGTTCCACAGTGGCTTTATCGGTAGAAATTTCCAGTAACACATCCCCGGGTTCTACCTTGTCGCCCACCTTCTTTTGCCACTTGGCAATGGTTCCGATTTCCATCGTGGGAGACAATTTTGGCATAGTGATCGTAAAAGGCATTGTCTTGAAATTTCCTAAAGATTTAAAGTTTTTCTCACAGCTGCCAAAATTCTTGGAACCGTGGGCAATGTTTCCAGTTCTAAGGGTTTGGAATAGGGCATCGGCGTCTCCCTTTGAGTCACCCTTTCTATGGGAGCATCGAGGTAATCAAAACAATGCTCCATCACCTGAAAACCAAGCTCGGCACAAATCCCTCCAAACATGTGCCCCTCTTCAACGAGGACTAAGTGATTGGTGGTCCGCACTGAATGGGCAATGGTAGCAATATCCAAGGGTTTAATCGTACGTAAATCGATCAACTCTGCTTGCACGCCCTTTTTTGCCAGCTCTTGGACTGCTTCAAAACATAAAGCGACCATTCGGCTGTGGGATACGATTGTCACATCCTTCCCATGTTTCACAATATTCGCTTTCCCTATCGGCACGGTGTACTCCTCAGTGGGAATTTCCATTTTATCGCCATAAGAGAGTTCGTTTTCAAGAAAAAGAACGGGGTTAGGGTTCCTGATGGCTGACTTTAACAGTCCTTTATAGTCGTAAGCATTACTCGGAGCAATGATGATCAGCCCGGGCAAATTGCCGTAAATGGTCTCGACACAGTGTGAATGCTGACTCGATACCTGTGCAGCAGCGCCATTCGGCCCTCTAAAGACGATGGGAACGGAAAACCGATTTCCCGACATGTAATAGATTTTCGGGGCATTAGAGATTAACTGATCGGCAGCAACAAAAGAAAAATTAAAGCTCATGAATTCAACAATCGGCCGTAACCCGCACATCGCAGCACCGATTCCCAATCCGGAAAAAGCTAACTCGGAGATCGGGGTGTCGATAACACGTTGCGAACCCCACTTGTCCAATAGCCCTTTTGTGACTTTATAGGCACCATTGTATTCGCCCACTTCCTCCCCAATGATGAAAACGCGGGAATCGCGCTCCATTTCTTCATCAATCGCTTGCCTTAATGCTTCCCTGACTTCAACGACTTGAGTTCCCACTCTTTTTTTCTTCTCCTTAAGAGGGTGTCTACAAAGTCAGAAAAGGTGCTTTTGGCATCTTTTACCGCCCTTTCTCATACCCGGCAACTCACCTACTTGAGAAGTATGCTGAGTTGCCGGGCATGAGAAATGACGGCAAAACCT
>JBAUVX010000014.1:0-2509 GCA_049583465.1 Waddliaceae bacterium
GTTCAAGAATTGATAACTAATCTTGACGCATTGCGGAGAAAGATCATTACTTTATTCGGAGAGACGGCTATGAAGCTTTACGGGCTAATTCCAAAAAAGCTCACCCAAGGGGTGGAAATGTAGGTTACTCATGTGAACTTATCGATTCAAAAAAATAGAAATTAGATCCCGGAAATCCAAGAATGAAGCTTGGGATCTGTTGGATTTGAGCTTAATTCACCCCTATCAACCATTTTGCTGAAGATTGAATAGGGGTCTTGTTTCGACCCTTCTTTGCGCAAAGAATTCCTATCATTTATATATAGGTAAACAATGATCGGAGGCTTGTTTGAAAAGCAAAAAAATAATCGATATCTCTGCAATCCTTGCTTATACCTTCTGAATTTTTTTAAGGATCCCTTGAGACGATACTCTGAACGATCTGGATCTTCAGGGATAATCTCTTGTGTTGCCTTTCTCAACCTGGCCGCGAACTTTACTTCAGGATGCTCCCTATACTCTTGTGGAGAAAGCGACTTTTTGAGCTTAATAAGTTGTTTTTTTAGACTTGCAATGCGATCAGCATAGAAGCTGTGAAATTTAAGCAAATATTTAACATTCTTCGCTTTCATCAACACCTTCAAGCAAATCATCCCAATCCTTATCCCATACATCTTGTAGGTCGCGGAGTTGATCTGGATTTTTTAAAGCGTTCTGGCAAAGAGCCTCAATAAATTGTGAAAAAAGCGGATCTTGTTCTATACTGTCCATCACGTCTTCAATAGGAATAAACAGGCCGTCTTCACGTAGTTCAATTGATACTGTATTACTACGGAGCCTGTGAACAAACTCCATCGGAAGATCGATTGCTCTGCTGCCACCATGCTGAAAAATTTTTTTGCGGATAAGGTTGTCCATAGTAATCTCTCCTTTTCCATTAGTATACACTAAGTGTATATTTTTAGCAAGGGGATGTCATTATGAGCCATTAACAATGTAGGTAGATTTTCAGCTTCTGTAGATCGCGAAATCGTTTCACGCCTGGATTCTCCCACAGTATTTGGCCTTAAATTTGCAGCTTGAAAACGCCATGTGCGACTTTTTCCGTTCGAGTCCGGGCCCGAGACCTGTCTGATGTACACATTTATTTCAATAAAGTAATATTTGACTTTCATGTTAATTTTGGAGGTCAAAATGTTTAAGAGTGAGCAAATAGGATCAGACTGGTTTCATGATGAAGCGGCCAGAATACAATTACCAGATAAACGCATAGAGAAACGTCTCAACATCGTTGGCTCTAGATATTGCTGTCAATTTGGCGCATCTATTGGGCTAACCATGGAAGACCCATCATCTGCTAGGGTCGCCTACCGTTGCAATTTATGGATGCGATAGAACAACTTCAGGAATTTAACCAAGGTAAATAAATGTGTACATCAGACAGGTCTCGGGCCCGGACTCGAACGGAAAAAGTCGCACATGGCGTGATATTAATATCAAAATATGGAAAAATACCTTAAGTGTTGTATTCCAAGATTTTGGATACTATCATCTTAGTGCTAGGGAAAACATCGGAATTAGTCGTTCTTCCTTTAATCTCAAAGATATTGAACATGCGGTTAAAAAAGGAGGATTTGACACTGTGGCTACAAAACTTCCTCAAGGCTTTGATTCCATGCTTGGTAAGGAATTTGGTGGTACTGCATTATCTGGTGGGGAGTGGCAAAAGCTTGCGATGTCGAGAAAGGTAAAACTGATGCTTACGACCCCGACATTCTTAAGAACGTACTGTAAAACGGTCGTTCCTGATCAGTTCGGTTCTCTAAAATGCGTCATTACAGGAGCGGAAAAGCTTCCTGAAAGAATCATGGATGCCTTTGAACATAGGTTTGGCATCCGCCCCATTGAAAGGGTACGGCTCGACGGAGTGCTCTCCTGTGATTGCAACGAGCACACCCGATGTCCGTCTTGCCAGAATCTATCAAATTGGGGCCAAGAGAGGTTCGGTGGGGCAGCCCATCCCCGGAGTGATCGGCAAAGTGGTCGATCCCGAAACTTACGAAGAACTCTCAAAGGATTTCGAAGGAATGATGCTCATCAAAGGGCCTAATGTCATGCAAGGTTATCTTAACCGCCCTGATCTCACCAAGAAAGTGATGCATGAAGGATGGTACATTACAGGAGACATTGCCGTTATTGACGACGACGGGTTCATTACGATTACCGATCGGGTAAGGGCGCATCAGCAAAATTGGAGGGGAGATGGTCCCTCATGGACGGGTTGAAGAGGCTCTTCATCTCGCAGCGGGATCCGATGAGCAGCTGTTTGCGGTAACGGCGCTCCCTGATGATAAGAAAGGCGAACGCCTCGTGGTCATCCACACATGGGAAGAGGAAAAATTGGGAGAGCTCCTTAAAAAATTAGCCGAGCAGGGACTCTCCAACATTTATCTTCCGAAGCTAGTGTAGTGCTCTGTCAAGCTTAAATTAAGAGGTTGGGCCGCGCGAAAGCTCCCGGGGTTGAACGATC
>JBAUVX010000015.1:0-3916 GCA_049583465.1 Waddliaceae bacterium
CTTTGCGCATTATTAGTGTATAATCCACTAAAAATAAGGTGACCACATGACAAAGAAACTGCAAAGAAGAACACCAGAGCTAAAAATGGAGGTGGCTTTAGAAGCCCTAAAAGGTGATTTGACCATCAGTCAAATTGCGTCAAAATTTAATATACATCCCAAACAAGTCACTGATTGGTGTGACCAACTTCTTACAAAAGGTCAAAGTGTTTTTATTCCAAAAACATCCTTGCGTCGTACAAAGACAGATCGTGAAAAGGAGGATTTATTAATCAAAATTGGACAATTGAGCATAGAGATCGATTATCTAAAAAAAAAGTTGGGGAACTCGGAATGAAAGAACGTTTAGACTCAATAGAACCCACTTACCTAGAGCTTTCTATTACTAAACAATGTGAGTTGTTAGATGTTTTCAGGTCGACATATTATTACAGACCAGTAACTGAATCAGCATATAACCTTCTTTTAATGAGTGAAATTGATAAGAAGTATATGGGCTCTCCTTCCTATGGGAGTCGATCAATGACCGCTCACTTAAAAAAAATGGGACACCAAGTAAATAGAAAAAGAATATCTCGGTTAATGAGAAACATGGGTATAGAAGCGTTGTATCCTAGACCCAAAAAAGGGATGACCAAAATAGGAATGCCGTCCGGCTACATGATCTAAGATAGGGAGTAATCGTAAAACTGAGAAGAGATCAATTCATCTCGAGACTTACGCAACAAGGCCCCTCTTCAGCGGAAATTTGCATAACAACGCCATGCCGAAATCCCAATTCTTGAGTTTGTTTGGGTATAATATACGTCGCATTATTTCTGTTTAAAACAATTCTTTCATAGTTGAAAATGACTTTATGGATAGCATTGAAGACGAAGTGATAGGATTCTTTTCGAAGAGAGATGAAGTGGTGTTTTTATCCCTCTTCGGCTCGAGGGCAAATGGAAAATCCCGCCAAGAAAGCGATGTCGATATTGCGGTTCTTTTCAATCCTGATCGGATTCCCGGTCCGATGGAAATGATAGAAATGAGGGAAGATCTTAGTGACAGATTGAGACGGGATGTCGACCTTGTCTGCTTGAATACCTCTTCCCCAATCATTGGATTTCAGGTCCTGAACAAAGGGAAAGCGCTATTAGTCAAGAACCGGAAGCTATACGATTGCTATGTCATCAACCTCCTAACCGATTATTGCGACCTTAAAAGACTGCGAAGGCCCATCGAAGATTCCATTCTGAAAAGGAGATATTATGGTCGATCTTGATGTCTTGCTGGAAAAAATAAACAGCATCCAAAACTGCTTAAAGAGGGTTCATGATGTTGTTGAAAATGATAAAAGCGGCCTTGAAGATCTTAATGTTCAGGATATCGTGGTGTTGAATCTGCAACGTGCCATTCAACTCACTATCGATATTGCCTTTCATGTAGTAGCTTCAGAACAATTAAGTCTTCCGCAGACTCTTCGTGATGCATTTCACATATTGCAAGAAAACAAAGTAATTGATCTCAGCCTATCAAAGAAAATGGAAAAGATGGTAGGGTTCCGCAATATAGCCGTTCACGATTATCAATCTGTGAATATAGAAATTTTGAGGAAGATTGTCGACAAACATCTTGGTGAAATTGAGGATTTCTATACAACCATCTTGATTCGCTATCGTCCAGGGAGGCCGGGGTCAGGCTTGACTTCTTGACTCATTGCCTGATAAAATCCCTTATTTTCCTGTTTTACAGAGTTGCTTTTGTCTTACTAATTGAAGTCTCTCTAAATCAGAATGAAAAGGCTCTCCATCCTTCAACTCCTTGAAAACGGCTTTTAAAGTATTCATAACCCATATCCTTAGATCGGGATTAATCCGATAGTAAACCCACTGCCCCCTACGCTTGTCCGTGACGATCCCAGACTTACGCAGAAGGGCAAGATGACGGGAGATTTTAGGTTGATGGCTTCTAATAACTTCTCCTAGTTCACAGACACACAATTCTTTTTCTTTAAGAAGAAGCACGAGACACCGCAGCCGCGTTTCATCTGATAATAGAGAGAAAAATTCACTCGGAGGCATCATTCCTATGCTCTTGGCCTCACTGCTTTGATTTTTGCGGAAACCACATAATTTTCTGCATCGGAATCGGGAACCCAGTCTTTGATAAACATGCGGCTATTTTCCTGAGGTTCAATTACAATTTCTTTGAATCCTATTCGAGCTAAAATACTCTTCAACTCTCCCATTGTCACCGCTCCTGAAATACAGTTACAGTACAAATCCTTGTTGTTTACCATTTCGGATGGTAGTGGTTTGTAGGCCACCATGTCAGAAATCGCCAACCTTCCCCCCTGTTTCAAAACACGGAAAGCTTCCCTAAAGACCTGTTCCTTGTCTGTAGACAGATTAATAACACAATTGGAAATGATGACGTCCACAGTATCGTTTGGAAGAGGAATATGCTCAATTTCCCCTAAAAGAAACTCTACATTATCGTAACCCCCTTTTTTGGCATTTTCTCTCGCTTTACTCAACATTTCGGGAGTCATATCCACACCATACACTTTCCCCTGTCTCCCCACTCTCTTGGCCGATAAAAAGGCATCAAAACCCCCTCCAGCACCAAGATCAAGGACAACTTCGCCGGCCTTTAATTCCGCAATAGCTTGAGGGTTCCCACAACCAAGCCCCATATTTGACCCTTCTGGGACACTCCTTAGCTCTTCTTTAGAATATCCCAATTCTCGTGAATATGCTTCGTCAGGTTTTGAAGAGACTCCACAACAACTGCGCCCATTCCCGCAGCACTCATTTTTGTTATCTGCGTCGGCAACTCCTCCGTAAGCTTCCCTAAGCTCTTGTTTAACACGTTCAGAATTTTTCATTTGGGACCCCCTATTGTTGATATAGTGGACATGTTCTACTTTTGGTGGTTGATAATAATCCATCTGAAAATCTCCCTTCATAAGGTTAATTAATATCTGCTTATACGTATACACGAATATGCAAATAAATATCAACTCCTAAAACCCTAATTGCCGGGGCACAGGAAATTAGAACGATTTCCTCTCTGCGATTTCGATACGGTATTTTATTATGCAATGCGCTTTTTCATCTCCTCCCAAGACACGGTTTTCTCCTTGCCGGAGTTGATTTTTTCAAGCGTTTCCCCTGTCTTCTGAGCTAGCCATTCGTCTTTAATTTCCTCCATTTTCTCAAATACAGAGTGAAGCAAAGAGAACGATCTCGGTGAAACTCAGGTCGGAGACGACAGCAAAGAAGAGCCCGAAGAAGGGGTTGAAGTGACGGAAACATCTAGCCGTGTGGGCATCGCACCGGAGACCGACTAAGAATAGCCCAAGGAGAGACTGTCATTTTAACCGGTACAATTTGGCTTAAACTGTCTCGCACTAATCATTAGCTTCAAAAATATCAATCATCTGATTATATTGATTCTATATGATCAAAAAATATCAGAGGTGTTTTGTGAAAGAGCCGGCCATCCCAATAAACAGAGATAAAATAGGATCGTTTTGCAAAAAATATCATATTGTTACTCTTGCATTATTTGGTTCAATCTTGACATCGCATTTTGGTCCTAAAAGTGATGTGGATATTCTTGTTTGTTTTGATATCAAACATATTCCCAATTTATTTGATCTTGTTGATATGGAATCTGAACTTAGTACCATCGTGGTTAGAAACGTCGATTTAAAAACCCCAAACGATTTAAGTCCATATTTCCGCGATGAAATTTTATCAAATGCAAAGACTATCTATGGTTGATAAAGATTTAGCTAGACTTCAACACATGTTAGATTCCACAAATGCTATCTTAACCCCATGGGCGAATTGTTAATGCGTTATGAGACCTTCAAACTGTAAAGGCTCGTTGCCTAATTCCATATTCAGTTTGACACACACCGTATGAG
>JBAUVX010000016.1:0-5451 GCA_049583465.1 Waddliaceae bacterium
TTTACACTAACAACCATGCTTTAAATGAGTGGTGAAACTAGTACCTGCGCATTATCAACCGAAATCGCAAAATCGCAATTCGCCCATGGCGTGATTTACTATTTTCTACAGATAGGGTGAAAGTCAATGAAGTGTATGTCAACCTTGCCAAGCAATCGTTTCAGTCAAGTCTGAGCAAATATAAAGAAGGAACCGTCGACATCACGGCTGTTGTCAATTCTCTCACAGATTTGGCAGATGCACGCTACTCTTTAGTGATGGCAAAAAAGGATTGGTTCACAAGTCTAACACAACTAGCTTACGCGACCGGAACTTTATGGAGAGGGTCGTGTTTTTAGGAGGGTGTCGTCAATGCATACCAAGGTGATAGCGGCTGCATTACTTAGTCTGACGCTAATGGCTTGTGAAAAAAAAGAACAAAAAAAAGAAGCCCTGCCGGCTCAAGTTGCTCTTGGGATTGTCACTTCCAAGACCGTCCCTTATGTCATTCGAACTGTGGGAAATACTAGTCCCTATGAGACGGTTGATGTGATGCCGCAGGTCTCGGGCGAGCTGACCGGGGTCTACTTTAAAGACGGCAGCGTCGTTGAGCCCGGTGATTTGCTATTTAAGATTGACTCAAGCTCCTATGATGCTTCCTTGCAACAAGCAAAAGGGCAGCTTGCACAGGCAAAATCTTCTTTTCGCTATAACCAAGACCGTCTCGAGCGTTATCAGGGTTTGCTTCCCGATGATTATGTGTCTCTTTTAGACTTTGCCCAATATGTCTCGGGAAGGGATACGGCGAAAGGGCAAATCACCCAATTTGGAGGATCGGTAAAAGGGGCGGACGTCAACGTGGGATATTGCACCATTCGCTCTCCTTTGCGAGGCGTGTGTGGAAAACATAGTCAAGATCCGGGAAATATTGTCCACCCTAACCAACAAACCCCTCTTGTGACGATTAATCAGATACAGCCTATTTACGCGTTGTTTACCGTTGCGGGGCAGCTGTTTCTTCAAATCGAAGAGTGCCAAAGACTGTCTTCTGAAGGGCTGGATGTAGACATCCAAGTTGCCGGCGAAGAGGGAAAAACTTTTTCCGGAAAACTCGACTTTATCGACAACCAGGTGGACACCTCAACGGGAACGTTGCTCTTACGGGCTGTTTTCCTCAATGAAGATAGGTTGATTTGGCCGGGGCTATTTGTCAACGTTTCGATTCATCTCTATAGCATCTCTAATGCTTTGCTTGTCCCAAAAGAGGCAGTGCGTTTGGGTACGCAGGGTCATTTTCTTTTTGTTGCTAAAGAAGATGGAACTGTCGATCAACGCTATATAACGATTGGGCAGGTTCATGATCAAGAACAGGTGGTGTTAAAAGGGGTGAAAAAGGGGGAGAGGGTAGTGACACAGGGGCAGCTGTCTTTGTACCCCGGAGCAAAATATGCCGTCCACACGGATTCTGACAAAAAAGAAGAGCAGCAAAAAAGAAGCGCATGAATCTTTCCGAGCCATTTATCAGACGTCCTGTGATGACAAGCCTCGTGATGATCGGGATTTTCCTATTCGGCGTCATGGCGTTCAAAAAGTTGCCTGTCAGCGATTTGCCTAACATTGAATATCCGACAATTCTCGTCTCGGCGCAAAACCCGGGAATGGATCCGATGACAATGGCAAACAATGTCGCAACACCCCTTGAGCAACAGATCATGACGATTCCGGGAATTCAAACGATCGTTTCTCAAAGCAGCATGGGCCATACCCAGATTGTTCTCGACTTTGATCTCTCGAGGAATATCGACGGAGCTGCCTCAGATGTGATGCAAGCCATCAACGCAGCAAATGGGAACCTGCCTCCGGAAATGCCCTCATCTCCGACATATACAAAAGTCAATCCTGCCGATACACCTGTGATTTACATTGCGGTTTCTTCAGATTCGATGACATTGGATGAGCTCTATGATTATGCAAATACTGCTGCAGCTCAGCGCTTTTCAATGGTGCAAGGAGCGGCCCAAGTGCAAGTGTATGGAAGCAAAAGAGCCATCAGGATAAAAGTCAATCCCGACCGGCTTGCTGCAATGAACTTGGGCATCGATACTCTCACAAATGCCATCGTCAATGCGAATCAGTCTCTTCCAACAGGCATGGTGTATGACCGGCATCAGGCCTACAACGTTGTTGCACAGGGACAAGTGGAGACAGCAGAAGCGTACAACCAACTCATTGTCAGGGAAAAAGATACAGAGCCGGTATTTCTCTCTCAAGTTGGCAAGGCCGTCACAGGCACCCAGGATGAGGACTACTATCTCAATTTTTGGTCTGCCGAAAGCGGGAAAAGACCCACGATTGTTGTCGCCGTGATGAAAGAGTCGGGATACAATACCGTCAAGTTGTGCCAAGAGATTAAAGGTTTATTGCCGGAGCTAAAAAAGGTCCTCCCCGGCTCTATTGATTTAAGCATCATTTATGATCAGTCTGTGGTGATCGAGGAGTCAATCGACGATGTGCAAATGACTTTAGTATTGGCTTTTTTCCTTGTTGTGTTTGTCATTTTTCTTTTTCTTGGCAGGCTCTCCACAACTCTCATTCCCAGTCTGGCTTTGCCATTGGCAGTTGCGGGAACATTTGCTGTGATGTATATCAATGGCTATGATATCGATATTCTTTCCATGCTGGGACTCACCCTTGTTGTGGGTTTCCTTGTCGATGATGCGATTGTCGTTCTTGAAAATATCGTCCGCCATCTTGACGAGGGAAAAAGCCCTCTGCAAGCGGCTTTAGATGGAAGCCGGCAAATTAGCGGGACTGTTCTTTCGATGACCCTTTCTTTGGCAGCTGTGTTCATTCCACTCATTTTTATGCCCGGAATATTGGGAAGAGTGTTTAGTGAATTTGGGATGGTCATTGTCATTGCCGTGTTATTTTCAGGATTTATTTCCTTGACCTTTACCCCTTTGCTGTGTTCACGCTTTCTTCGAAAAAAAGTTGGAGAGGGACTTTTGGAGAGGATGGCAAAAAAGATTGTCGGAGGGCTGCTTCACATTTATGAACCGGCTCTCCTATGGGTATTGCGTTACCGTTGGGTTCCCATCGCAGTTATCGCAGCGGCGCTTTTCATTACCGCTTACCTCTATGCCGCCATTCCGCAGGACTTTCTTCCTCCTGGGGATACGGGAGTCATTGAGGGGGTTGTGATTGCCTCTCAAGGCTCTGCCTACATGGCGATGGAACAGAAGATGGAACAGGTGGTGGAAATCGTTAAAAAAAATCCGTATATTAATGGCATCATCGCAGTGGCAAATATGGCGGCTTATACATTACCCAATCAGGGGATTGTTTTTTTTGTTCTCGTTCCAAGCTCGCAACGCCCCCCGATTCAAGAGGTAGTCGAACAACTCAACGAAGCTTTTCAGGAGCTTGTTGGAGTCCAGGCCTTTATTTATCCCATTCCGGAAATTAATCTCAATGTCGGAACGGGTATACAACGCGCCGATTACATGTATTCGCTGTCAACAATGGATGATCCCAATCAACTTTATGCCGTTACAAAACAGCTGACCGAAAAGCTGAAGCAACTTCCCCAATTGCAAGATGTCAGTTCCAATATCGAGGTGGAAACGCCTCAAACTACCGTCACCATCTTGCGTGATCAGGCAAGCCAATATGGGATTTCGGCGAAAACCATCGAGCAGGCGTTCAATTTAGGGTATGGAGGAGGGCGGGTGACGACGATTAAAACGCCGATCAATATCTATAATGTCATTGTTCAGATGGAAGATGCTTACCGAAAAAATCCCGACGCTTTAGCTAAGATTTATCTAACATCGACATCATCTAATATCCGGGCATCATCTAACACCCGGTCATCCACGTCATCTAATGCCCAAGAGCGGCTTGTTCCCCTCAGAGCTGTTGCTACTTGGAAGGAGACGGTTGGCCCTCTAGCCATTTTTCATAATAACCAGTTTACCTCTTCGATCATTTATTTTAATGTGGCCAAAGGGGCTGCTTTGGGAACGGCAATAGAGGCTTTTCAAGATGTCGTCCGGCAAGTCGTTCCCGAAAACATCATGAAAAGTTTTCTGGGGCAGGCTCAAGTTTTTCAGGAAACGATTCCGAAGATGGCCCCATTGCTTGCAATCGGGGTGTTGGTGATTTATTTGCTGCTGGGTTCTTTGTATGAGAGCTTCGTTCATCCTTTGACGATTCTCTCCGCTCTTCCCGGTGCGGTTTTCGGGGGGTTGGCGATGCTGTTTTTCTTTCAAGAAACCTTATCTTTGTATTCTTATGTCGGGATGATTGTTCTCATTGGGATCGTGATGAAAAATGGGATTATGCTTATCGAATTTGCCAACGAAAATGTCGATAAAGGTCAAGATCCCTATGATGCGATCATCGAAGCGGCAAAAGTCCGTTTTCGACCTATTCTCATGACCACGGTCGCTGCTGCGATGGGAGCTGTTCCCATCGCTCTAGGATTAGGCGCAGATGCCGCTTCTCGTCGTTCGCTAGGGCTTGTGATCTTAGGAGGGCTCTTTTTTTCCCAACTGATCACCTACTTTTTTACTCCTGTTGTCTATCTATTGATAGAACAGATGAAGAGCCGCCTTTCACGCTCTTCCCGGGAATCTTCCCCTCCCTAGTTTTTTTTCAGCTTCGGATGGCTCGGTCTGATTGGGGGATGAGCGCCGGCATTTTGATTCTCAAACTCATCAGTGATATGCGAAGCGATGTACGACATCCCTGCATTAAAAATTTTAGAGATGATCTCGTCTTTGTCTTTTCCCTTAAGGCTGGAGTAAAAGTCAAACAACGTATTTAAGAATACGCCTGTCTTTTCAATGTATTCCCATCCGTCTACGATATTTTCTTCTGTCATGTTTTCGTAAGCCCAGGCAAAAAAATCTTTGATCTGATTCTTCGCGGATTGGTGCTTTCTGACCATAGCGATGAGAAAATCCACGTTGCTCAAATTTTCCCGCTTGTTGCCTTTTTCACATGACGCTCGCCATGCTTCTACGTCGGATTTATCCAAATAGACGATGGTTCCATTCTTTGTTTCCAGCGTTTCAACCATATTAAAAAACTGCAAAAAAAATGCAGTAATCGGGTGATAGCAACGGAAAGTGTGATCGCCGATGCCTTCTATACAACAACTTGATTGAAGGTAAGATGTTGAATCAGTACTAATATTAACATCTAAGCTCATGATTACGATTCCTTTTTTTTATGTTTACATTGAGGTTTATTTCTAATCGGTTGAGTATTCTACTTCATTATTGTTAAGAGTCTTTATATTTTTTGTTAATTTTTCTAAATATTAGGCAGCCGTTCATGACACCCGAAAATATACACATTCATTAGCTGAAAATAGTTCACCCAACGAAATACACATGACCGAAACACAGAGGCACAGAGGACACAGAGAGAACCTGCAGACAAACCAATTAACACAGGCGATTATTG
>JBAUVX010000017.1:0-21697 GCA_049583465.1 Waddliaceae bacterium
GACCATTCTCGCTGATGCGTTGCATGCGAACCAACCATGTCTTGAGCTCCTTTTAGAGAGAAATTTAAATTTTCTTGTTGCTTGTAAACCCGGCTCTAATTCGTACATGTTTGAGTGGATAGAGACACTGAGGGAAGGAGAAGAGCTGTCCACATTTCAAAAGAAGTACAGGAAGGGAAAGCATTGGTACATTTCGACTTATGAATATGCTAGCGACATTCCCATCCGGGATGGAAATGACGCACTGCGAGTAAACTTTGTTATGGAAACAATTCATCCCACATTCCGCATGTTGCGCGGGCGATTTCTTCATCTTTTTAATTCTAAGTGGATTACAAAATCTTGATTGGTGACTACAGACCAAGCTTCGATTTTGTAACCCACTTAGAATCAAAAATCTATTGAAATCACCTCCCGCAACATGCGGAATGTGGGATTCATCAAGCAGATACAAAAGAGCAAGTAGGTTGCCACTCGTTCATCGGCAATTTAGAGTTTAAAGATAATCAAGAAGTAGAAAAAGCTGCCTGCTTTGGCAGGAAAAGGTGGAAAAATGAAAACGAGGGACACAACACCTTGAAAAATCAAGGATATCACATCAGCCGCAACTACGGTCATAGCAAGGAAAATCTTGGGAATAACACGGTTGTTCTCTGCTTACTTGCAATGATGATGCATGTAATACTTGCCTTTGTAAAACAAGAGGGCTTTGGTTTATTTCGCCCTCTTTTTTCCTCTTTAAGGGCTTGTATTGAAGCTATGAGAGGAGCCTTTCGTCTTATTGGCTGTTGGAATTGGGATAATTTTTACTACTATGCATGGGAGGGCTTTGATACTTCATGAAAGGCTGTGATGTCTTGGGTTTTCAAAGTTTGTGTCCCCTAACTTGTGAGAGATGCCTATTTAGAGGAGAGGATAGATCTGATTACAAAAGAACCGGATTTGCGTCAGCGGAACCGGATGAAAATTGCTGTCCTGAAAAAATAACGCGTTCCCCGGTTATGGTGAAATTATACTGGTTGAGAATTGCTGGCTCATTCCCAATAACGGTTTTCAAAAAAGGCAATTTAAGCTATACCTAAATACATTCAAGAATGGGTATTTTGGTTTAAAACCCGGGTTTAAAGTGGGGATAAAACAAGAAAGCGAGGTGCCATGGAATCCACTACATGTACAAGTCTATTGCCAAGTTTCCCGGACAGATGTTCTCTTTGGGAATATCTACAAACAGAAACCCTCCCCTTTTTAAACAGAAAACGGCTGGGGGTGAGCCGAGCCATCGAAGAGCATGCAGAACCCGTCTTTACCGGCTTAGTGAGAGCGGTCTTGTGTTTTAGCAGCCCCAATATTTTTGCTGCGGGATACATTATCGGCCTCATCTGGCCTAAGGAATTGGACAAGAGTATCGAAAAGATCAATTCTCTGCTCAGCACCCCGCAAAAGGCAGGGATCACACTATTGGCAGCAACGGTTGCCATGCTATCGATGCCCTATCTTAGTTCAGTGCCTTCTTTCTTTTTCGGAGGAACATTGGGAGCAAAAATCTGGAAAAAGGCGGTCAACTTAAACGTAACTAAATATCATGATGTGCACGAGCAACAGCATCGGAGCACAATAACAGCTGTTGTTGCGACGGTTGCGAAAGTTCTGTTTTTTGGATTTATTGGACGTGAGATGTATCGAGCTCTCCCGGCTGTTTTTGCTTTAGGGATGTCTGTTGGTTTTTTTCGTCATCAAGAGATGGATGAAAGCATCAAAAAAATCTCTCTTGCGTGGAGATGGACGACACAACATTGGAGCAGGATAGCCTCTACAGCAGTGATGTCAATCTTGTGTCTGCCTGCCATTAGCATAGCCGCGTCTTTCTTTTTTTCGGGATATCTTGGCTCTTGGGCTTTCAAAAAACTGGAAATGGAAGAGGCAACTCCCTTCTCTACACTGATGTGTGTAGGCGGGGGTGGCACTTTTCAAAAGTTTTTTGGATATGAGATCGGCTGACGTGAGTATAGCGCTCGGTGCTATTGATGCATGCATGGCCTAGCATTTCTTGGATAATGCGCAATTCCGCTCCGTGATCGAGCAAATGAGTAGCAAAGGAGTGCCGCAAAACGTGAGGCGAGATGTTTTTGCTAATCCCCGCTTGTTTCCCGTAATGCTTAATCCTCTTCCACACGCTGACGCGATCGATGCGCCCCCCCCTTTTCGTAACAAAAAGAGCCCTTTGGCGTTGACTGTCAAATTGGCCGCGATGGTGGAGTAAATAATGGTCGATAGCAGCTAAGGCAACCTTTCCGAGGGGAACAAGTCTTTCCTTATTTCCCTTTCCCAACACTCTGACGAAATCATCGTCGACATCATAAATATCGATTTGACAGAGTTCAGATACCCTCAGTCCGCTGGAATACAAAAGTTCAAAGATGGCTTTGTCTCTAGCTCCAATGAGATCGATTGGATTGGGTTGTTGGAGCAAAAGGTCCACTTCGTCATAGGTAAGCACTTCCGGCAGTATCTGCCAAAGTTTCGGAGCATCTAAAGGCAAAGCGAAATGATGGGGAATCGCCCCTTCCCTTTTTAGAAATCGAAAGAACATTTTAATGGCAACCAAGCGTCGGCAAATTGTGGAGCTGGCATATCCTTGTTCATTCATAAAGGCGAGGAAGTCGATAATATGATGGCGGCGAACCTGTAAGAGGGAGGTGATCTCTTGTGATTCTAAGAAGTTAAGAAAGGCGATGCCATCGTGTTGATAAGCTTCAATCGTATGGGGAGAGAGCCCTTTTTCCGATCCGATATAAACGAGAAAGTCATCCAAGAATTCATTCATGGCCATGCAGATGGTCTAACAAGGCATCCCCAAGGGGATAAGGTTCTCCCCCTTCTTTACGACGTCGAGAAGCAAAGCGGTCAATAATTTTTTTTGCTAAAATTTTTCCCAGTTGGACACCCTCTTGGTCAAAGGAATTGATATTCCAGACAAAGCCTTGGAAAGCTGCTTTATGTTCAAAATAACTCAACAACGCTCCTAAAGAATGGGGTGTCAGGCGGCGGCCAAGAAGAAGGTGTGAAGGGCGATTCCCCGGGAATACTTTGTTTGGATTGTCATCTTCCTTTCCGGTTGCTAAAGAAAGAGCTTGGGCAAAGACGTTTGCAAGGAGTTTCTCATGGGAAGTTGTCCCTTGATAGTCAAAATCCTCTTGGTATTGACCTTCTTTAAAGCAAATCAGCTCCATGGGGACAATTTCTGTTCCCTGGTGGAGCAGCTGAAAAAACGAATGCTGTGCATTGGTCCCCGGCTCCCCCCAAATGATCGGTCCCGTTTGAAAATTCACGGTTCGACCATGGCGATCGATCCGCTTTCCGTTGGACTCCATCTCCACTTGCTGAATATGGGCAGGGAAACGGTGAAGGCCTTGACAATAAGGAATAATGGCAAGGGTGGGATACCCCAAAAAATTGTGGTTCCAAATCGCTAGCAAGGCTCCTAAAAGGGGGAGATTGTGTTTAAAGTCCCGGCTCAAAGCACATTTATCCATGGCGCTAGCGCCTCTGAGGAACTCGCAAAACGCATCAAAGCCGTAAGCAAAAGAGAGCATCACGCCGCCGACCATCGAGGTACTCGAATAACGCCCTCCGACCCAATCCCAAAGATAGAAGCTTCTAAGATAGTGTTGAAGGTTATCCATGGGACTGCCTTTGCCCGTTACGGAGACAAAATGCTTCTCCGGCTTAAGGCCGGCCTTCAGGAAATGGGATTTGACCAATGCTTCATTCGTTCTTGTTTCCAACGTCCCGCCGGACTTTGAAATAACAACGACTAGGCACGTTTCAAGATTGGGCACTTTTCGCAGCACCCCCGCGGCATCGTCGGGATCGACATTGCTAATAAAATGGACCTGTCGTCGAGGTTTGGCAAAAGGCTCCAAACCCAAAAAATTTGCCCGCGGGCCAAGGTCGGAGCCTCCAATACCGATCATAATCAAATCAGTAAATATTCCTTCTCGATCGACCTTTTCCATAAATTCCTGCAATTTATCCAATTCCTTCTTGGCTAACTCTGCCGCCTCTTTTGCGTGTTGAGAAGGATTAGGATCGGCAAAAAAGCCTCGAAGAGCAGTGTGGAGGACAGCGCGGTTTTCGCTGGCATAGCCTTCAATGCGATTGAGGACCTCGCCTGCTTGCATCTTTTCCATTTTTTCTATGGCTTGAGCCTCAGCCGCAAGCTCTTGAAGGGTCTGAAGGATGGACTCTGTTACCCGCTCGGTGCCATAGAGAAGGCGATACCCGCAAGCTTCAGCGCAAAACGTTGTCAAGCGCTGCGGCGTTACATTTCCCTCGACAGTCAAATTGAAAGGATCTTCTGCTAACGCACGCAGCTTTTTCGTCGCCTCATATTGAGGAAATGCCACCATGGGCTGAACCCCTTTCATCGTCATCATCTTCCCGACCTCCTTTTCTTGCTAGAGGGTGTCGTCAAATTATTTGACGACACCCTCTAGCCACAACATGAAGAAAAATCAATAAATGGTCAACTGAGTCGTGAAATTAGGGTCTTGCCTTGAAATGCGGATCTCCTTCTTCCGGAACAAAGACGACTTTCCCTCCGGAAGCACAAAAGCCCATCAATTGCCTTTTCCCTTCGAAGCTAAGCCCATGAGACGAGACGATAATTTCGTCTAACCCCTCCCACTCTGTCATCAGGAGCGATTCGGGAATGAGGCGGTAAGGCCGATCTTGCATGGACAGATGATCAAACGCTGGGCGAATCGTTTCATAATGCCGAGGAGAAAAATCCTTTTGTGCAGGGAGGCAGATGGCAACGTTTGGCTTGGGAAGATGATGGACCTTTGGATCTCTTCCAAGATAGCAAGAAGGGGAAAATCGAGCGTTCCACCCCATTTCTTGTGCGGGAAGGAGATCTCCCTTCACGGCAAGGGAATACCCGATAAAACACTCTTTATTCAAGAGGTTGGCCAGGTGGACAGGGTCATGAAACTCTGTCGTATCGAAAAGAAGCCAGGGGTTAAGCCCTAGAGGGAGTTCTTTAGCTAAAAGGGTTAAAAACCCTGCTGCGACATCCCGGCAATAGAGTTGCCGTTCCAGATCGATTTCCACTCCGGAGCTTTGCTGCTCGAAATGCTTCCGCTGTTCGTCATCCCAGCGATAACCGCAGCTCAGATCGATGCTGCCTCGATATAAGGAAATCCCTGCCGAGTTCTTTCGAAAGTTTTCCCGGAACATCTCTTTAAAATGTTTGATGGCCAGCGTTAAAGAAAGGAATTGCGCCTCATCGGACAGCGGACGAGGCAGATGGGGAAAAATTCCCACATCCATCTCCCAAAAAATTTTTAGTCCCTTTTCGGCGTAGTTCACAGCTGCATCATATTCCCGTTTCCAATTCAGATCGCTTGTCAACGTTGCATCAAGAGAGACTACGGCCGCAGAGAAACCCTTCGGAACCTCTTCACCGAGAAATTGTGTGTCAAAAATTTTCATTTGAGAAAGCAATAAAGATGACCCTCCGTTTTCCAATCTGCCTGCTTCAGCAACTCTGCAATGATGCCATCTTGAGTATTGCTTTGAAATTGCCACCAATTCAACACGCGCTCTTGCAATTTCCCATGAGGATGCAGGAAATTTCGAAGATAGTGCAGGGAATGAGGGAGGATTCCTTGACGACGAAGGCGGGAGGCATGAATCTTTTGCTGTAATTTTCCCACATAATGGCGAACAAAACGAGACAACGCTTCGGTTGACAGGTCTTCACGAAAATGGTGCATGGCTTGCTGCGTCCACTCCGCGGCAACCTCCTCGATTCCGGAATCGAGGCCGGGAATGATTTGAGACCAATGAGAAGGAATCTCCTCCCAAGGGGTGAGGCGGCATGTTTCCAGCATCCCTTGAGCAACAGGTGTCAAAAACGTTGCACTGATGCGCGGAACGATCCATGGCATGGGAACCTCATGAGCCTCATGATAATCTTTGAGCTGATGGTAGTAGGCAATCTCTCCCGGCCCTGCAACATATGCGACAGTTGGAAATAAATGGCTTTGCAGCACTGCACGCGCAGCAGCATTCGTGCTCAATCTCTCAGGCTCTCTTTCGACCAGCTCAAGAAGTGTTTTTGTGGAAAGCTTTTCCCTTCCTACGATAAAACTTTTCCCTTCGCGTTGAAGTTTGTACCGATATTTTCCCTGCATCTTAATGAAGAGATTCGTCCCGTTTTCCACATTGAGCTGCGGGCTTCCCCCTAGCTGCTGCAGCCTTCGCGTTGTCATTTGCAAGACCTCTGCAAAGGCATCGCAGTCGACAATTTCTCGTTGAAAAAACGATTGTGCCAATCGTCTCAACAAAAAAGGCTCGATAAAGACAAGTCCTGTCCCCTTAAAAAGGAGAGCGAGAAAACGGATCATGAACCTCGTATAGGCTGTTTCACCGCGAAGCTCATCAAAGACATTGATCAGATTGACCTCTTGGCAAAAGGTTTTAATGAGGTCTAAGTGATGAGAATCGAGTTGAAGCTCCTCGGCAAACCGTCCATCTTTCGGAAGAGAAAGGGTGTATTTTTTCATGTTTCCCGATCCATCCAAGAGATAGGTATGGTCGATTTCACTCACATCGTGGTCTTCGGTTGCCAGCCAGAAGATGGGAATAGCGTCCAACTCCCGGGCCAGTAATAGGCATGTCACTCCTTTTAATATCGTATAGGCAGGTCCGCCCATGAACCCCAATTGCTGGCCGGTGATCACACAGACAGCCTGCTTCTCCCGGAGTCCTTTGCACATCTGAAGAGCGGCCGCATCGTTGCCGATGGAACGATTGTAGCCTAGCAAAAGGTCTGATAAATCTTGACGCCAATAGTCCCTGCCCGCAAGGGCCTCTCTTGCCCGCTCCCCTCCCGAAGGGTCGCGAGGAGAAATATTGAGAAAAGAGGTGAAAGGAGTTTCTTGAAAGAGTTTTGGTCGATCCTGAATGACGATTTTCATGAACCTAACCGTGCCCTACGCAATATTGATGATAGCGAATGGTTTTCCCTTTTTCTTTCCAAAGCTGATCGAAGAAAGAGGTACCGTAGTTCTCATAGCAAGTAGTATAATAGGGCTTGGGAAATAAAGGGGTCAAAGCCTTTTCTTGTTGCAGCAGCTGCGTGATCTCGGAAGAGTAGCAGGGATCGTCGGTCACAATGGTGATGATCCCCCCGGCCTTGACGATTCGCGATAGGTGTTTGACAAATTCCGGTTTGATCAAGCGATGTTTTTTGTGCCGTTGTTTCGGCCACGGGTCGGGAAAGTTTATGAACGCGTTCTCGATTCGGCCGTCGGGGAAAAAGTCGGCTGTCGTTCTCTCCCCTTCTCCCCAAATCACCAGTAGATTCTTTAATTGGAAATTTTTCATCTTAGACCAAATTTTACGCACCCGATCGAATCGTTTTTCGATGGCGACCCAATTCTTTTGCGGATTGGCTTGCGCTCGATCGGCAATCCATGCGCCATTTCCACTGCAATACTCCACGCACACCGGATTGTCGTTGCCGAAAAATTCCGGTCTTTCCCATCCGGAAAAGGTAAATTGACGGCGATGATCGTAATAGTCGGGAATGCTCCAGACTCCATCCTGAATCAAGACGCGCCGTTCTTTCCATGAAAAAGGGAGCTGCAAATCTTTCGGCTTCATAGCTGAAGCATTATAACGCAAGCGCGCTTTTCTCGGTAAGTGGAACTTCTACTGCCAAAAGTTCCCATCATTTATCTTTCCATTATAAAAAAAATTATTAGAGGCTTATAATCGTGCAAATACAAGCTGAACGACGAGCGCAAGTCCCGTTATGTTGGGCGAGAAGAAAAGTGCGAACGGAAAAACTCCTGACACAAGCAATGAGAATGAATTGTTTGAATATATTCTCTAAAGTTAAATTTTCAAGCAGGAAAGATGATGAATGTTAACACTACTTTTCGGGTAGATTATCATCAAATAGTACATGATGAAGACGAACAAAAAACGTTTGAGCCCGAATCCGATTATGCTTTTAACGGGGAAGCGCCTACGCAGTCCGTCGCGCCAAACGAATCTATTTCCCATCAATACTCTGATGATGGGACAGAAGGAACGAATGATATCGACGGTAGAACTGCAAAAGCAGCAAGCGGGCCGTTAGCTATTATAAGTAAGCAGTTAGCTATTTTATTTGATGATTTTAAGAAGCGTCAGTTATGCGAAGCCTACAAAGCACAACAAATGGCACATGAAAACTACATCAATGAAAATCCGAGTATGCGTGTGTTTTATAGAGCGATTCACAGTGGAATTAATAGTTTGTTTTTCGGCCTTTTTACATTATCAGGAGGTCTTGTTGAAAGAAATAAAAACCGAATAAGCGATCGGGCTGTTCAGGGAGTATCAATGCTTGCAGATGGCGCCAAGTGCATTCCTGAACCAATTTCGGCAACCATCGTTCCTGTCATTCTAAAAGCACTTTGTGCGGGCGGACAGACTGTTCTAGATCAAAGCCAATCCAATCGCATGGTTGCAGCAGCAAACATAGTACTCGATCCCGATATAGGCAAAGAAGAAGCCCGTAGAACTGCAATAAAACTATGCGCAATCTATGAATACCAGCTCAAGCTGTTAACAGAAGAAGGAGCAGATAAGTTGGGTCGTTTTGCCTGCGCAACGTTTACAGACTTTCTAACTTCTGGCCAGCTTGTTCCAGATGTACCCCTTCATGAACAGTTTGTGGCACTACTACAAGATCGAGAAAGGGGACTTTGGGATAAAGTCAAAAACCTAATCCCTAGCCAAGTAGAAAAAAGGAAATGGAATTGGGCTTGTCAATTATTTCAATACTTTAGAATTGATACGGAAGAATTACCAACTTATCCATCAACCGAAAAACGTTGGTATGCCAGTGAGTTGTTTAGTCAATGCGGTATTATTACAGAGGAAGGCAACTACTTTATTAGCGAAACGCACAAGTGGGGCGTTTATGGTTTTCGCCCTGGAAGTCGAGAAAAAGCTAATGAACTGGGTATGCAACTTTGCCTTCAACCTCCCATAGAGTTCCAATGGAATCCTCAATTTCATAAATCAGTTCACATTCAAGAGGATTTTGTTCTAGATGAAGAACTTCAAAAATCTGGTAAATCAGACCCCCGAATAGAGAGTGTTGCAGCAGATGTGAAAATTCTCAGAACTGAAATGGAAGAATTCAGAAATGAACGGCTTGTCAGAAGAAATAGCCTCAATACTTGTTCTAGAAGAGTCCGGAAAGGGCTAAAGACCTTTTATCGCACAGGAGAAAGAGGAGTTATTCGTCTTGCTTTTAGTAGCAGAGAACTCAAAATTACAACATCTTATGTCCAGCTTGCTTTGGTTCAAGAGGAAAGCAGCTTCAAAAAAGATGAACAACTAAAAGATGAACAACCCATCCACGCCATTAAAAAACCCGTGGAATTAGAAAAGCTATTTGAGCTTCAGCATCCCGAAAAAAATACCCCCTGCCAGAAACTTCTCATACTCGGTCGGGCGGGAATTGGCAAGAGTACCCTTTGTCAGAAAATAACTCAATTGTGGGCAACAGAGACAGAGGGATTGTGGAACGATCATTTCCAATATCTCTTTTTGATTCCTTTAAGAAATCTAACAGAGAATCGCTATCCCCACGGTAAACATCGTTTAGAAAATATCTTGTTAGGAGAATGCTTTCAACCTCAAGATCGAGAAGGGGAACTTCATCTCCTATACGACATTCGAGAGGTATTGAAACATCACTCCAATCAAGTGCTGTTGATTTTAGATGGCTATGATGAAAAAATCCAAATGCCGCCGAACATCCACAGGCTGCTCTTTGAAAGCTCAGATCTAGGTGCTCATATGATTGTGACTTCCCGTCCTTATGGAACAGAAGCTATCAAGAACAAGATGGATGCCACTCTTGAAAATATGGGTTTTAATAATCAACACATTGAAACATATATTTCCAATTACTTTGGAGAGAATCATCGGGTAAATTTGTTCGATTTTATAAGAGAGCGCCGCGACTTGATTACCATGGCGCATGTTCCTCTTTTATTGGAAATGCTTTGCATCCTTTGGGAGGAAAAAGGTGAAAAAATAGAAGCCCTGACAATGGTAGAACTTTATCAAGGATTCGTGGATTACGGATTTCGTTATTATTTTTCCCGTCAAAAGGAGCAAGCTAGGTTGAATGGAAATCGTTTGTCGAAAAGTGAAGCAAAAAAACACACGGAACAGAAAAAACTTTCACTTGCTTTAGGAAAAATGGCTCTTGTAGGGATGAAGGAAGGGGGGCAGTCTTTAATCAGCAGCCGCTTGATCAGGGATAGCTTGAATACTCTTGATGTACGGGTTGAAGAAATTTATGCAAGCGGTTTTGTAAAAGCTGCCGAAGGAAATGATAAGGACTGGAAACCTAGTGAATTTATACATTTTTCGTTCCAGGAATATTTTGCAGCTCTTTACCTAGCAATGGGAGGATCTGCAGCATACAGAGAGGTAATGAAGACGCACAAATACCAAACTCACATGCAACTTGTCTGGATCATGTGCGCGGGACTTTTGGGGAGTAGGCGCTTAGGGGAGACAAATGATAAAAACTGTCACGAAAGAGTTGAAGAATTCTTTAGAACTCTCCACGAAGAGCCGAAGGATCTTGCAGGAAAGTATCACAATAGACTATGTATTTTATGCCTTAATGCGTGTGTAGATCGAGGTAGGCTATACAACAAAATAGAGGAAAAGTTTAAAGTATTATCTACTCTTCGAAAGTGGATAGAAAAGCACCTAAACTTTGAACCGAATTGTGGCGAAGTATCTATGCAGTTAGATTTTTCAACAGATTCAAAGTGTTTTTCTGTTATGAAGCATCCCTTAATTCTACAAAATTTAAAAGTTAGACTGACTTGTAAAGATCATAGAGGATATTATACTTACAATAATGCTCCCTATTTTGTCGAGATAGGATCAGCGGCAGTTCCTGCTCTTATCGAAGCCCTAAAGAACCTCGAAGAAAGTTGCAGTGAGAGGATAGAAAAAGCCTTAGGGAAGATAGGGGCAGATGCAGTCCCTGCTCTTATCGAAGTTTTACAAGACCCAACTCCCTTTCTCAAATTGCGAGCTCTAAAAGCTCTAAAGAATATGAGGCTAGAGGCAAGAGAGGCAATTCCTGCTCTTATCGAAGCCTTAGAAAACTCAACGTTGGACGTTAAGCTTTGTATAGTGGAAATGCTGAAAGAGATAGGATTGGGTTCAGAGGCAAGAGAGGCAGTTCCTGCTCTTATCGAAGCCCTAAAGAACGCTGATGGATGGTTCAGCCCCCGTTTAGAAAAAGCCTTAGGGGAGATAGGGGCAGATGCAGTCACTGCTCTTATCGAAGTTTTACAAGACCCAACTCCCTTTCTCAAATTGCGAGCTCTAAAAGCTCTAAAGAATATGAGACTAGAGGCAAGAGAGGCAATTCCTGCTCTTATCGAAGCCTTAGAAAACTCAACGTTGGACGTTAAGCTTTGTATAATGGAAATGCTGGGAGAGATGGGATTAGAAGCAAGAGAGGCAATTCCTTTTCTTATCAATGCTTTAGGAAGTTCGCATCCGAGTGTCACAATAGAAATAGTAAAAACGTTAGGGAAGATCGGCCCGGGAGCAGAAAAGGCAGTGCCATCTCTCATTAATCTTTTAAACACCCCTAAGAACAGTGGGTGGGAAGTAATGCTTACGCTGAATAAGATCGGATCAGCAGCAGTACCAGATCTCATCGATGCTTCAAAGAGTCAGAATTTGCATATTAGAGAAGGAGCAATGTTTGTATTAGGAATGATGGGAGTTGCTAAAGAAGAAGTAGTCCCGGTACTCATCGATGCCCTAGCGTTCTCTCCATTCCTCTCAAAACTATGGGAAAGAAGAAGGGATATCAGGCCTCAAGCAGCATGGTTGTTAGGGGAAATAGTAGAACGAGAGGGGTCAGAAGCAGAAAAAGCAAAGCAAGCACTTATCCACACTGTAATAAAAAGTAGTTCCGATATGGAACCCTCTTGGAATACCATAAAGGCAGCAGTAAAAGCATTAGTGAAGATACGGCAGGAAAAAGAGGCATTGATAATTCTTGACGGACTATTAAAAAAACAAAAGCTCTGTGGTATTTTTCCCGAAGATAAACAAAAGCCGATAAAGATGATAGAATGTCTAGGAGAGATAGGTTTAATAGCAGCACCGACTCTTATTGAAATATTAAAGAATAGAATTGAGTCAAAGCATGTAGATTTTGATGTCGCAGAAGCCGCTTTAAAAGCATTAGTTAGGATCGGAGAGTGCGATAAAAGAGCAGATTTCGTTGCGGAGGAAAAACCAATCTTTAGGGACGAATTAAAGCATTTTATGGAGCATATGTTATGGACACAACAGCTGTGGGATCAGAAAAAGAAGGGCTTTATGCAGCTGCTATTCGGATCTAACCCGCCGATTTCAATTGCGATAGAGTATTTAGTAGTGCTAGGGCCAGTCGCAGTGCCTGCTCTCGTTTTGGCTTTGAAGAATTCAAGGGGTTCTATCAGATGTAAGATACTACAATCATTAGAGCAAATCGGACCTGGAGCAAAAGAGGCAGTACCAGCCATCACTGAGGTTTTAAAGGACCAAAGTGGGGAAATCAAGATAAGAATAATGGCTGCAGAAGTATTAGGAAAGATAGGATCCGAAAAAGCAATTCCAAATCTCATCGAAGCCTTGGAAGATTCTTGTTTGCATGTCGGAGAGAAAGCTGCAAAAGCATTAGGAGAAATCGGGAGTGAGGCAAAAAATGCAATCCCTGCTCTCATAGAATTTTCCAAGTATTTCAGCAACAACAACTATCCCCATATCATGATAAAAAGTGTTATAGTAAGAGCTCTGATAAAAATAGGACCAACAGAAGAAGCAATTCCAATTTTCATCGAGGCGTTGGAGGTTGGATCTCATTGGATGCCGCTGAGTGAAATTGTGGATGCTTTAGAGAAAAGTATAGAATACGAACCTTTGCTAAAATATGCAGCCGACTCTAATAATCAAAAAGCGTATACTATTTTTGTTCAAAAAGCTATCAAAAACAACCACCCTGTCTTTTTGAATGAGGAAGGAAACCAGCGACACATTATATGTGGTCGAAATCGGATCTTTGCTAATCTTAGTGAAAAAGAAGAAAAGCGTATCAAAAAAGGATTGAGTAAAGCATTTAAGAAAGAATTGAATAATTCGAACTGTGTTATCATGTAAGTCCAAGAATCTAGCCGACAGAAAAAGACATGCATTTGCAGCCCGAAACTACCGTTATTCAAAACTAACTCGAAATACTCTAAGTGAAGAGCGCATCTTCTGAAGCTGCCGGATCGTTTCTTGAGAGATATTGCTCCTAGCGATGACAAGAGTCTGCAGCGAGGGTGCATGGCGGACGGCTTGAGCCACCCCTTCATCTGTGACATAAAGACAGCGGGAAAGATCGACGTGGACTAAATCCCGGCAATGCATCGCCAGATCAACTAAAGAGGCGTCGGAAATATTGGAACGGGCCAGGTTCAGGAAAATCACTTGAGGGATCATCGTTCCAATCTCCCGGAGAGCTTGATCGGCAATGGCTGTGCATTCTTCTACATTTAAATGGGTAAGGTGCGGACAGGCTCGAAGAATGACCTTGAAATCTTCGTCATTGACCTGAATGCACCGCGAGATATCGAGCTTTTCTAATCTCTCCCACTGACGCAATACTGCCCAACCCGAATAGGTAATCTGCTGATTGCTTGCCAAGTTAAGCCTGGTTAAATTTGGGCAAATCGCGTACAACTCGGGCAAATTCTTGGATGTCAGCCAAAAGCATTTCGATGCATCGAGCTCTTGCAAAGATTGAGGAATCTTGAAGAGTTGATCACTGAAAGAATTCGATTCGCTGATATTCAAACAGATAAGCTGCGGGCAGCGGTTGACGATGTCGGCAAATATCTCGTCTTCGGTGAGTTTCTTTCCGATGATCAGGTGGGTAATTACAGAGCAAAGAGAGTCGAAAATCTTGAGCGCACCGCTCCTAAAATCGAAAAACTCCATCGATAGCTGTTCCGGATCTGTCGGACCAAAATGAACCCCCGGCTCCCATTCATTGAGATATTCCTTGCACGCCTCCTTAAGGTGGATCCATCCCTCTCGATGAGCCATGAGCAATGTCGTCTTCACATTGTCTTTGTCAATGTAGCGCTTGAGAATCATCTCACAATGATGAACAAGCTCCATAAGATCCCATTGGAAAGCCTGATGGATCACAGCGAGGATCTCCTCTTGGTTTTTGCGCCATAATTCCTCAACCGACCCTGTGCTGATGAATTCGTTGAGGATGTGAAAAACATCTCGGGGGATCTCCCGAAGCTGCAGCTTTTTCGTCTGTTGATCGCGGCACTCCTCTCGAATCTTTTGCCGAAGAAAATCGCTGCTTGCCCCCCAAAGCATCCCATTAATCCCCATGCTCTCTTCTTTTAGGACAACGGTCAAATTATGGGGAATGCAAGGCATCAAAACAGAATAATGCCGATGAATGGATGCGACAGCCTGTTCGGCAAATGCGACGAGCAATTTATCCTGATAAAATTGATGCGTCATCCATTGCATGGCGCCTTGCATGAATTCCGCATGTTCCTTGCTCCACGTTTCATCGTCGCAGGCATGTGTGAAGAAAACGACCAGATCCTGAGGAATGTTGACGAGCATATTGAGAAGGTTTTGATCATTTTCCGCCACCGATGTGTAAGCGAGCTCTTTAGGCAATAGCGCCGGCAATTCCATGGCGATCCTCCAATGGTGCAACGGATAGAACAGATACTAATGGTGCATAAATAAGATCACATCGCCATCCTTGACGATATACTCTTTGCCCTCCGAACGGGCTTTTCCATGCTCTCGAGCAGCCACACGTCCCTGATAGGCAACCATATCCTCATAGGCCACCACTTCAGCACGAACAAATCCCTTTTGGATATCGGTATGGATTTTTCCGGCAGCCTCGACAGCAGTGGTTCCTTTTGTAATTGTCCACGCACGTGTTTCCGGTTCACCGGTCGTGATGAAAGTGATTAAGTGGAGGAGATCGAAAGCCGCATGCACCAGCCTCTGCAATCCCGATTCTTCCAATCCGGCACTTGCGAGAAACTCCTGCTGCTCCTCTTTCGGAAGCTGTGCAATTTCCTCTTCAAGCTGCGCACAAAAGGGAATGACGAGGTTTCCTTCGGCTTCTGCATATTCGCGCACTTTCGTGACGAAATCATTGTCCATGGCAGGAAGATCGCTTTCGGCAACGTTTGCGGCATAAAGAACTTTTTTAGCCGTTAGAAAAGGATAGGGATTCAAAAGGCGTTCTTCTTCTTCAGTAAGAGAAAGCGTTCGTATTGGTTGGCTCTGATCGAGATGGTCCCGCACACGCCGCAAGCAATTGAGTTCGGCAAGCTTCTCTTTGCTGCCTTTTGCCTGTTTTTCTACACGTGCGAGAGCCTTCTCTGCCGACTGCAGGTCTGCCAACGCAAGCTCCAAATTGATGACTTCAATGTCTTCGATAGGGTCGATCTTCCCTGTGACATGAACAACATCCGACGACTCAAAACAACGGACCACATGGACGATGGCGTCTGTTTCACGAATATGGGCTAAAAATTGATTTCCTAGTCCTTCCCCCTTCGACGCTCCTTTCACTAATCCTGCGATATCAAAAAACTTCAACACAGGGTAAATAATTTTTCGGCTATGAGAAAGATCCGACAATACTTGAAGGCGGGGGTCGATCACTTCGACAACCCCGACGTTTGGCTCTATTGTACAAAAAGGATAGTTCGAAGCATCCACGACATTTGCCGTCAACGCATTGAATAACGTTGACTTCCCCACATTCGGAAGCCCGATGATCCCGCTTGAAAGTCCCGACATTCGCCTACTTCAATCCCTTTCCTATATCTGCGTTCAGCGCCATCTTCTTACACGCGAGGGCTGAACGATTAGAGTAAGCGTATCATCTTTTTCTTTTTTTATAAACATAAAACCTCTCTATTTTGATAAAAATTACTTGAAAAAACAAAATAAACCGTTTAATAGTTAAATTATTTTTATATACTTAAAACTTGACAGCACTTAAAAAATTAGCGTATACTAAAGTAAGAAAATATGTTTTCATTTAAAACAACAGAGACTTTTTTAGTGAAAAAATCCTTTATTTTCCGGCAAAATAGATGAGTTCTCATTCTCATCCTACGAAGAGGAGTTGCCATGGGAGAAAAAACCGAAAAAGCAACCCCAAAAAAGCTTAAAGATGCAAAGAAAAAAGGGCAAGTTGCGAAATCCCAGGACCTTCCGTCCGCCTTTACGTTTATTGTCTCGATTGCACTTGTGTTGGCTTTGTCAGGGTACCTTTACAATTATGTAGGCGGTTTTATCGAAACGGCATTCAAATCTATTTCTAAAGAAAATGTCCTTATGGTGATCCCCATTATCTTCAAAGAGGGGATTTTTACCATTTTTTACACTGTGATTCCCATCCTGGGTTTAGTCTCTATGGTTGGGGTATTGGTGAACTTTTTGGCAATCGGACCGGTGTTCGCCGTGGAAGTTTTCAAATTCGATATCAAAAAATTCGACATGGTTCAGAACTTAAAATCGAAGTTCAAGATGAAAACTTTGTTCGAATTAGTGAAATCGATTTTCAAAATTTCTGTCGCAGCTTACATCATTTATGGTGTGATGTATAAAAGCCTCCCTGTGTTAACGCAGGCGGCCAAGATTCCAATGAGTGGAGCGCTGGCGATTTTTTATGCGTTTTTATTGGAAGTCATCATCAAAGTAGGGATCTTTTTCATTGGCATTGCCGTCCTTGACTTTGCGTATCAGAAATACAACTTCGGAAAAGAAATGAAGATGGAAAAATTCGAAGTGAAGCAAGAGTACAAAAATACGGAAGGCGACCCGCAAATTAAAGGGAAAAGAAAACAAATTGCTCAGGAAATTGCCTATTCGGATGGGCCGGCGGGAGGGGTAAAAAAAGCTGCCGCTGTCGTCACGAACCCTGTGCAGTTGGCGGTTGCCATCGGTTATGAACGCGAGCTTGATGCCGCCCCTTACATCCTTGCCATGGGAGAGGGAATTTTAGCGGAAAGAATTATCCATTATGCCGAGAAATACGATATTCCCGTCATTCGCAATATTAAGTTAGCTCATCAATTGTGGCAGGAAGGGGATATCTATGACTACATTCCCGAAGACACCTACGAGGCGATGGCGGAAATCCTTCGTTGGATCTCTTCCCTCGAAGAAGAATACGATTTTGAGGAAGACATCGATATCGATGTTGAGGAAGAAGAAGAATAATAATCAGGAGAATACCCCATGCGACTTATACGTAGAATACTCGATGGCATTACCGCCAGGTTAGGCGGCGACAGATCTCTAAGAACGATTTCCCGTTCAAGCGACCTTGCGCTTGCAATGCTCATCATCGGGATCTTAGCGATGATCATCCTGCCGATAGGACCCAATATCATTGACTACCTGATTGCCGTTAACCTCTCTGTTTCCGTCACATTGTTGATGGTTTCCCTGTACATACCCAGTGCGGTTCACCTATCGATATTCCCCTCGCTTTTGCTCATTACTACGTTGTATCGATTGGGAACAAACATCGCCTCCACAAGGCAGATTTTACTCAATGCCAACGCCGGGGAGATTATTTTTCAGTTTGGAAATTTTGTGGTAGGGGGAAATTTTGTCGTCGGAGGGGTTATCTTTCTCATTATCACATTGGTACAGTTTATTGTGATTACCAAAGGAGCAGAACGTGTTGCCGAGGTGGCAGCGCGATTTACTCTTGATGCAATGCCCGGTAAACAGATGAGCATCGATGCCGATATGCGTGCAGGGATTCTCGATTCCAGTGAAGCAAGGGAAAAGCGCCTGGCAATTCAAAAGGAGAGTCAGCTGTATGGCGCCATGGACGGTGCCATGAAATTTGTCAAAGGGGACGCGATTGCCGGTATCGTCATTACCTTGATTAATGTGATCGGGGGGATGATTATTGGCATGGCGATCAATGGCATGCCCGCCGCCGACGCTGTGCAAACCTATGCGGTTCTCTCTATTGGCGATGGCCTAGTCTCGCAAATACCCGCTCTGCTTATCTCGATCACCGCAGGGATTGTCACCACACGTGTCTCTAGCGAAGAAGAAGCCAACCTTGGTAGAGAAATTTCAGGACAGATTTTAAAACAGCCTAAAGCATTAATGATCGCAGCCGGATTTTGCATGGGGCTAGCCGTTCTTCCCGGATTTCCTAAAGCTCCGTTTTTGATTCTCTCGGCGCTCTTTGGTTTGATCGGCTATGCGATGTGGTCGTCAGGACAACAGAAACTTGAAGCCGCTGCCGCAGGAGGAATGGTCGGGACTGCTGAAGGGGGAATGTCGTCAGCGGCAACCGCCGACACAGCAACGATTGATACAGGAGTAAAAGGGCATAAAGTCGTCTCCGGCGGCGGGATTGATAATTATTCCCTCACCCTTCCTGTGATTTTAGAATGCGGCGAAGATCTTAGCGCCGCAGTTCAAAAAGCACAACGAGGGAGGAGCTTTATCGACCTCATGATTCCACGGATGCGCCAAGCTCTCTACTCTGATTTAGGGGTCCGCTTTCCCGGTGTTCATGTCCGTACAGACTCTCCAATCCTTGATCCCGATGAATACGCGATTCACTTAAACGAGGTCCCCATCATTCGAGGAAAGGTCATGAATGGATATGTCTTAACAAATGAAACGGAAGAAAATCTACGGCGCTATAACCTCTCTTTCACCGCCTACAAAAATTCCCTCGGCATGCCGTCTTTGTGGATCGAGGAAAATAAGAAAGAGGTGTTGGACAAAGCCGGCATTAAATACTGGAACCCCCTTGAGGTGATGATTCTCCATCTCTCCTATTTTTACCGATATTATGCCAATGAATTTGTTGGAATCCAAGAGGTGAAATCGATGCTGGAATTTATGGAAAAATCCTTTCCCGATCTGATTAAAGAGGTCACGAGATTAATTCCCCTGCAAAAAATGACAGATATTTTTAGACGTTTAATCCAGGAACAAATCTCCATCAAAGACTTAAGAACGATTCTTGAATCTCTGAGCGAGTGGGCGCAGACGGAAAAAGATACTGTCCTTCTGACGGAGTATGTCCGTTCCTCGTTGAAACGTTACATCAGTTACAAATTTTCTCAAGGTCAATCTGTGCTCTCTGTGTATATTCTCGACCCTGAGATTGAAGATATGGTTCGTGGTGCGATCAAGCAAACATCGGCGGGATCCTATCTCGCCCTAGACCCCGACTCGGTGCAATTAATCCTGCAAGGAATCCGCAGCACCGTTGCATCGCCCCCGCCGGGAGGGCAAACCCCTGTTCTGCTCACTGCTATCGATGTCAGAAGGTTTGTCCGCAAGCTGGTAGAAATGGAATTTTCCGATATCTCCGTGGTGTCATATCAGGAAATTGTTCCGGAAATACGCATTCAACCACTCGGACGTATTCAGCTGACGTAAAACCCTATTGCAATGGAGGAGGAAAATGGGTATAGGAGGCTCAGGAGGAGTCCAAGGGCAAGGAATGAAGGCCACCTTGGAGGCCATGAAAGAAGTTGGCAAGGACACCGCCGAAGAGGTCAAAGCTGAAACTGCAGCCGCAGCAAAATCTGCACAAGCGGCAAACGCCCTTACGGTCTTTAGACCAAAAACTCGACGAACGCAAAAGCCCCTGAAATCTCGCTCGAAAACCGTGACGCAGCTCATGAAAATGAAGGGCGAAAAAATGCTTCTTCCTGTCCAAAGGATCAAAGATTCTGCCAAAGAGCATTCACAGAAAAATTCCGAGCTTAAAGCGAGAATTTTGCAGCTGCTTCGAGAAAGGATCAAGCCGGACGATACGCGAGAAGAGATTCAAAAAACTCTCGATGAATTTTATCCCGACCCCACTCTTGCTGATGATGCTCTAGATTTTCTTTTAGATACGACGGACGGCAAGCTTCACAAAGAGGTCAAAGAAGCGAAAGATCGGCTGTCCGAAGAGAAGGGAAGAGAAATTCAGGCAGGCCGCAATATCAGTACGCAGGCCCGTGAAGCAGCAGACAAAGGACTTGGAACGCCGACATCTCTTCGCGACATGTACCGCGATATCACGGGAAATCCACGCACTGCCAACACGCTTTTTGATGAACTCGCCCAAAAATATGCATTTAAAGAGCTCAAAAAGGTGATCGGGTTCTTGCTTCATTCGCTGGGTTCCGACATGAAGTCAAAAGGACCTTCGATCTCTCGCGGTGAACTTCATCGCCTGCTGACGGAAACCCGTTCGCTGCAAGCCATATTAGGCGTCTACCGATTTTTCCAAAAACGGATGGGGCTCATGCAAAAGCTCTTTAAGCAGTCGGGCTTGAATTTTCCCAAGCAACTCACATTTGAGACAATGGCCAAAGGGTTTATGAATCTCGCAGGAGAGCGTTATCCCTCTCCCGATAAAGTGCTGTCGCAAGCCAAGCGGCTTGGCATCGAGGATTGGGTATTAGCAAAAATCATTGCCTTTAGTCAATTTCGAGACTCTATTCGCGAGCTGGCAATGAGTCAAATCTACCGCTCTTTGCAACATAGAGATGATTTATTCATGGCAATTATTGAAGCCTTGGAAGATCTCGAGGATGAATTAGAAGAGGAAGAAGAACAGGAAGAAGAAGTGGAAGAAGAATAAAGCGATTGCAATCGTATACATTGTGCTCTCTTGCGTGCTTTGTGGTTGCAGAGTGCTTGAGTAAAGGTCATAAAGAGAGGAAGTGTCGTCATGGTAACAGATTTTTTTGATTCTTTTTTGGAAGAATTAGGGCAAGCAATGGATATCGATGACCTCCATCACGATGACAATAATACCTGTTTGATTAAGTTTCAAACGGGATTAGAAGTGCAGATCGAACCTTTTGAAAAAGGTGATTTTTTGTTGATTTGTTCTGATTTAGGCCATGTAGCCCCGGGCCGCTATCGGGAAGATGTCTTTCGAGAGGCTCTCAAAGCCAATGGACTCCCCTATCCGCAGTATGGAACTTTTGCTTATAGTGAACAGAGTGATCATTTGCTATTATTTGGACTCTTATCATTTAAGGAACTCAATGGAGAAAAAATCGCCTCTTTTCTGTACCCCTTCATGGAAAAAGCCGTCGCATGGAAAGAGCAGATTAACGGAGGAGAAGTTCCGCTTGCTACAACGAGTACCGCCGGGGCGGCGACGACTTCCTTAGGGGGGTTGTTTGGCCTCAAGCCCTAGAAATTGCGGCGATCTTTTCTTTCGTTTCATTTAAGTAAACCTCTTTGTTTTAACAAATTATACCAAGTTTACTTAACTTAATCACCCTCTAAAAATGGTCCGATTTTTTGGGTCCACCTCACACGCTCAAATGCAAAACTTGGTCTCCACTGGGGTTATTACAATATCTCTGTTCAAAATCAATGAATATCCAGAAGTAAGAGATCCTGATAATTCAAAAATTAGGCATGTTTTATGCCTCAATCCTAGGAGACAAAAAACCGACTATCAAACTCGAATGGATCTAATCAATGCGACAATCCTGCAGCTGGATAAAATCAGGAATACGAAAAGAAAGCATACCAAAGAAAAAAT
>JBAUVX010000018.1:0-4505 GCA_049583465.1 Waddliaceae bacterium
GCTGCGGAGGTGCGCCTCTAGAGATACTGACACAATACATCCAACAGCAGGAAAACCCTAGCTAGTACCGGAGCGCCTTACATCCCGGTCATAAATGACCGGGTTTTTCGGCGCAATAGGATAAAAACGAGGCGATGATGGATAACGGCTGCCTGCTCTACTCGGGTTAAATCACATCTGTCCGTACACCAAAACCCAACATCATCACATAGAATTTTCAGTGCTTCAGGAATTTGACAAGGATCTACTCCAGGAATCGTTCGGGTCGTGCGGAACTTGCCTGCCCAATTCCAAACATCAAAAAACATTTCATGATGGATTTTTTGAAGCATTGGAACATTAAACCAATTCTGAGGTTGACTAACTGATCTCATAAGATATTTGCCGGTTGCAGTGAAAATGTTTTCCGCTTCAACTTGGTTGAGGTCACTCTGAGTTTTGACCCAACTTGGTATGAGGCCGCTGATATCATCTATAGGGGTTGCTCCCTCTGCATAGGAAAATTTCATCATTCTTCTTCCCATAGTTTTGAACTAGTTGAGTCTAATAAGTTTTTCACTTCTTCATCGGTTAACTCTTTTAGCAATTCTTGGCTTGGCTCCTGTTTTTCAAGACTCATTGTCCCCTGAAGATATAGAATTTTTTTTCTAGCTTTTTTTAACGCCTGGTTGTTGAGGAACTTTCGCTCTTTTTGCTAGCGCTCGTTGAGACATCCTTAACTGACCTCGAATAAGAGAGATTAACTGACCTATTCCTAGACCACGCTGCTGTTGTTGCAGTGCTTGTGCTGAATTTGCAATCTTCTCCAGAAGAAGCTTTTCTGACTTTTTGGGTTTTGTCACAGATTCCCCCCCTTTTAGGGGTTTCCCTTGATGATAGCATATAAAATATCAAAAATCAAATTTTTGATTCATCAAGAGAATCATAATTGAATATTTTGATAGCTTAAAATATATCAAAAAATAAATATTTAAAAAGAAGCATACAGTCATAAAAAATTTAACAAAAAGTCTTTTCTTTCCAGCTTTCAAATCGGGCACGCACACGGGCACGTATCCAATTCTTCATTCACGATGTGTATAACCGTTCAGGCCATCTTAACGCGAAGCGTTCCAGTCCTTCGAATGCCCCTACCGGAAAATAACAGCGAGTTATTTAGGCGATTGGAAGCTCTCGATCGAACCTCTCTGCGTTGATCAAAATGGAAGAGCGTTGCACAAAATGGGGCGCCTAACGTTGAGACCACCTGCCCCTCTCTTTGTGCATCGCAGCATTTAAAAAATAGGGATGAGTGGTCTTAACGCTAGTCAACACAGGCAAGGGTGTGCGCCGGTTCACTGTGAAAGTCTTCATGCTTGATAAATAATGACATATAAATTATTCTCTTTATAAATCACAAAAAAATATCTGAAAAATAGATGTCATGAGCAAAATCATCGAGGTAAAACAAAATCTGAAACTTGCCGGCGGTGCTTCCCAATCTTCTCACCCCTTCTATGATCCTGTGTATCAAAAACTGAATCAATGGGTTTTTCGTTTTCCTTTTTCTGCTGATCAGTTTATCGGCGATGATCTTGACCTTTTCTTTTTACTTGCCTCAAAAACATACCTTGACCATCGTATGGCAAATCATCTATTTCGCGTTATCTTGTCGCTACACTTTATGCAAAAAAAGTTGTTGTATAAGACAAACTTTTCTCCTCATCAACGCCATGTGAAGGTGAGGTGGATTCCGACGCAGTTGATTTTTCCCTTTTCACAGAAAACAGTTATTGGCTGCCTCATCGGATATAATGCAGTGGACCGCTATGAAGTCTTTGATGAAGAAAATGCTGTTCTGACGCTCCAAAAATCCTTGCCTCACGTGCAACTTGTCGAAAAAAGCGCCTACTCACACCCTTCTCAATACGCCAACATGCGTCTCTTCTATTTTGAGATCGAAAAAGAGGATGGCGCATCCTTTTCTCTTGCGGAGCAAACCCTTTTGAAACATCTTCTCAAGGAAAAAGTAAAAAGCAGTATTCAGCGACTGTCTCCATCTATCTTTATGGGGTTAAATAACGAGGAGATTTACAAGAACACCATCATTTTGAGCCAAGAGATCCAATCCCTTCAAGATCTTCCTCAAGCTTCTATTACTCTGGATCAGCAGACCGGAAAGGAGGTGATCTTTCTCGTTAATTTGGTTCAGGTCTGCCCTTTGCATCGCTTTTCATTAAAAGAGCGATTTTTTGATTGCCGGTTTGAGTCGGAACGGGTAGCCACGGTTAGACATTTAGACAATCATCCGATCCAAGCACATATTTTTCGCCTTTGTTTACCGCGCCATGGTTCGTTATTACGCTCTGACGGCTCCCTTGATTTTCACACGGCAAGACAGCGCGTTGTTTCTCTCACGACAAATGCTATTGGAGAATTTCGGGATTACAATGGAGGAATTCTCATCAAACAGCGAGAACAGCTCAATGGCTTTAAAGAGCATTTCGGGGACATTGCCCGTCAGGATTCAGAGCTGATGGAATCTTTTTTCTATGGGCTTACTCCGTTGGAAAAGCAGGTGATTTTACCTCAGGAGACCTTATTCAAGCTTTTTCACTACTTTATGCAGAGTCGCCAAGAAATTCTTTCTAACGAGAACGATTCTTTTAAGACTTTTTACGACAGTGGGAAGATATTTTTAGTGATGTATGGAGGGGATGCTTCTCTCAAAACAGCCATTTTAAGTCTTCTACAGAAGCTTTCTAATAAACCTGCCGACATGGCGTATAATTTCATTGAAACGGCTGCAGGCCTCTTTTTTAATTGCGTTGTTCTAGGCAACAACAAAAGCACCGCAGAAACCTTTATCGAATCCCTGCAACATACTTTAAATAAATGGCGTCAAAAAAGGAAAGAAAGGCAATGCTTAAGGATAGGTGTAGAATACTCAGTTGTCTCTTTAGATCCCCGGGTTGGAGGGGAATCTATTTCTGGAGATATGTTAAAGCTCCTTTTTGAAGGGCTTACCCGTTTTAATCAAAAGGGTCAAATTGAAAATGCTCTTGCGGAGTCCATTGAAGTCTCCTCCAACTTGCTTGATTATACCTTTCAGTTGCGGACTGCCTACTGGAACGATGGATCTCTCCTGACTGCTCACGATTTTGAATACGCCTGGAAAACCGTCCTTTCCCCCGATTTCGACACAGCTTTTATCTATTTCTTTTATTCAATCAAACATGCAAAGGAAGCGAAAGAGGGAAAAGTGTCTGCTGATCAGATTGGCATTCATGCTATTGATGAGCGTACGTTAAAAGTCGAGTTGACGCATCCCACTCCTTATTTTCTTCAAATGACTGCGCACCCTCTCTATTCTCCTGTACATCGATTCGTGGCACAACGCCATCCGCAATGGTCCTACCAATGTGGGAAAAATTACCCTTGCAATGGACCTTTTCAGTTGAAGATTAATCAACCCGGTCAAGGGTATCAATTGGTTAAAAATCCCTTTTATTGGGAAGCAAATCAAATTGCATTGGACCAAATTACCATCACTCACATGACTCCAACACAAGCAGTGCGAGCTTTTCAAAGAAGGGAAGTGGACTGGGTGGGAAGTCCCTTTGGAAGTTGGCATCCATCTTACAATGAATTTAAAGCAGCAAGAATAGGAAAGGTTCTTGCACTCTCTAATACTTGGGTGTGTTGGTGCCAGATAAATACGTCCTGTTTCCCTTTTAACTATCATAAATTGAGACAGGCTTTTGCCCATGCTGTCCAGCGTGGACCGATTGTTTCTGGTGCTTTTCTCCCTATCACCCCAGCCTATTCTCCATTGCTTCCCCAGCATCAAACATCTTCTCAGCTCAAATATCCCGACTATGACCCGGAAAAAGCCCTTCAGTTGTTCCATGAAGCTCTAGAGGAGATGAACCTGACGAAAGAGGATCTTCCCCCCTTTAGAGTGATTTATATTGAACATGGGATACGGGAACATACTGCATCTTGTTTAAAAAAGCAGTTCGAAGAGTGTTTTGGAATAGACTGTGAATTGCACCCTCTTCCTTGGAACGAGGTGTTTCATCGACTGACTCATGGAGAGTATCAAATGAGCGTGGTACACTGGTTTTCTTGGCTGGACGATCCAATTTACACATTGAACAGCTTTCGATCGGTAGACATACAAAAAGTCAACTTTTCAAGATGGGAAAGTGAAAGCTTAGATTATGAACATTATCTTGACCAAAGTGAAAGAATAATGAATCCTTTTCAACGTTCAGTCTATTTAGTGAAAGCTGAAGAAACATTAATTCGGGAGATTCCGATCATCCCCCTCTTTTATCAACCCGGTCAGGCTTTAGTCAAAGATGACCTGAAAGGAATCTACCGTGATCCTTGTGGATCCTTCAACATAACAAGAATTTATCATACTAAGGAGAATTAAAGATGTCTGCAATCTTGAAAGAAACCTATTATACCCTTATTAACGAAGAAATCACCCGTCACCCTGCTTGGATTGGCCGTGTCTC
>JBAUVX010000019.1:0-1805 GCA_049583465.1 Waddliaceae bacterium
GAGACACGGCCAATCCAAGCAGGGTGACGGGTGATTTCTTCGTTAATAAGGGTATAATAGGTTTCTTTCAAGATTGCAGACATCTTTAATTCTCCTTAGTATGATAAATTCTTGTTATGTTGAAGGAACCGCAAGGATTACGGTAAATTCCTTCCAGGCCATCTTTGACTAAAGCCTGACCGGGTTGATAAAAGAGTGGAATGATCGGAACTTCTTGAATTAATGTCTCTTCAGCCTTTGTTAAATAGACAGAGCGTTGAAAAGGATTCAGTTCTCTTTCACTCAAATCAAGATAGTGCTCAAAATCCGGGCTTTCACATCGAGAAAAGTTGACTTTTTGATTCGCTGCCGATCGAAAACCATTTAAAACGGAAATCGGATCGTCCAGCCAAGAAATCCAGTGTATCACTCCCATTTGATACGTTCCTTGAGTCATTCGATGAAATACCTCATTCCAAGGAAGAGGGTGCAATTCACAGCCAATTCCAAAACACTCTTCGAACTGCCTCTTTAAACAAGATGCAGTATATTCTCTCATCCCATGTTCAAGATAGATCATCTTAAATGGAGGAAGATCATCCTTCTTCAAATTCATTTCTTCAAGAGCTTCATGGAACAGCTGAAAGGCCTTGTCCGGATCATAGTCGGGATATTTGAGTTGAGAAGATGTTTGATGCTGGGGAAGCAATGGAGAATAGGCCGGGGTGATAGGGAGAAATACACCGGAAACAATCGGGCTACGCTGGACAGCATAGGCAAAAGCCTGTCGCAATTTATGATTGTGAAAAGGAGGGGAAGAAGTGTTCATCAAGCACCAACACACCCAAGTATTAGGGAATGCAAGCACCTTTCCTCTTTTTGCTATGCTAAAGGCATTGTAAGAAGCATGCCAACTTCCAAAGGGACTTCCCATCCAGTCCACTTCCTTTTGTTGAAAAGCTCGCACTGCTTGTGTTGGCCTCATGTGAGTCAAAGTGATTTGGTCTAATGGAATTTGATCTGCTTCCCAATAAAAGGGATTTTTAACCAGCTGGTATCCTTGACCGGGTTGATTAATTTTCAGTTGAAAAGGTCCGTTGCAAGGGTAGTTTGTCCCACATTGATAGGGCCATTGCGGGTGGCGTTGAGCGATAAAACGATGAACAGGAGAATAGAGAGTGTGCGCGGTCATTTGAAGAAAATAGGAAGTGGGATGCATCAGCTCGACTTTTAACGTACGGTCATCAATGGCGTGAATGCCAATCTGATCGACAGACGCTTTCCCCTCTTTTGCCTCCTTTGCATACTTGATTGGGTAAAAGAAGTAGATAAAAGCGGTGTCGAAATCGGGAGAAAGGATGGTTTTCCAGGCGTATTCAAAATCGTGAGCGGTCAGGGGTGACCCATCATTCCAGTAAGCAGTCCGCAACCGAAAGGTATACTCGAGTAAGTTGGATGAGACCTCGATAGATTTGGCAAGAGCATTTTCAATTTGGCCCTTTTGATTAAAACGGGTAAGCCCTTCAAAAAGAAGTTTTAACATATCCCCGGAAATAGATTCCCCTCCAATACGAGGATCTAATGATACTAGGGAACACTCTAGAGCAATCTTTAAGCATTGCTTCTCTTTCCTTTTTTGACGCCATTTATTTAAAGTATGTTGCAGGGATTCGATAAAGGTTTGCGCGGTGCTTTTGTCGTTGTCTAGAAGAACGCAATTAAAAAAGAGGCCTACAGCCGTTTCAATGAAGTTATACGCCATATCGGCAGGTTTATGAGATAGCGTCTGAAAAAGACTTAAAATAGCTGTTTTGAGAGAAGCATGT
>JBAUVX010000020.1:0-5804 GCA_049583465.1 Waddliaceae bacterium
TTTACACTATCAAGTAGTGAAACTAGTGTCTGCACATTAGCAACCAAAATTGCAATTCGCCCATGGCGTGCTTTATCTATTCCAACGGGAACTGCTGCCCTTTCCGGAACTTGGCCGATTTCTTTCTCTTATAAAAACAGTCGCAAATAGAATGGGATGGAAAAAACGCTCTCGAGAATGATCCCTTCGCGAAAATTGCCTCGACTTTGCACAATTTGAGCAAAAATTCCGTTGACGACTAAAATGAGATGGAATAAACATCCAGACAATGGTGGGTACTTTTTTTGCTGTTATTATTGCCGTTTTTCTCTATCTCTTCGACGGAGAGACTGCCGCTAACGCCGATTTTCTCGGCCTGACGCTGTTAGGGGTGGGCTCTTTAGTCCTTCTGTTGTCCGTCTTGATTCTCGCACTTGCATGGACTCCGCTCCAAAAAGCGGAGAAAACGATGACGCCGCGGCTGATTGAAATGTTTCAACGAGACCATTCACTCCACTTTTCTCATTCCATCGTCTTCTTTTTCTTTCTCCTGAGTTTTGCCATGGCAATCGAAATCACTACCCTTCATCTCTTTCCGGCAAATCTTGTGCTGATCGCCTGGGTGATTTTTCTCGGGATAACCATCGACAGCCTCTATCGTGCGATGAAACGGATCATCGGCTATCTCAACCCTCTTCACGTGATCCATGTTTTTAGCGATGGGGCGGAAAGGTCTATCCGAGCCGCTAAGGAACAGGACCTATGCGACTGGATCGACACCCTCGCTGAGACGGCAATCAAAGCCATTTCTAGCAATAGCACCTCTCTTGCCCTGCTAGCTATCGACAAGCTTCGCCTAATTGCCCGCAATTATTTGCATATGGCTAAGGGAATTACCTACCACGAGGGGCAAGAGAGAAAGCAGCAAGAACCGGGAATGGGCGAGCATGTCAGCTACACGCTGTTTTTCCTTTTTCAACGGCTTGAGATGATTTTTAACAAGGCATTGCAAGAAAAGTTGGAACCCGTGTGCAGCGCTCTGATCACAACCCTCGGGAAAATTTCCATTTATGGCGCCGAATTCGATGTTTCCATGATCAGCTATCCTCTTTACTATTTGGGAAAGCTTGCAAATAAAGCGCAACGGGACCGGCTGGCTGAAGTTGCCGACCATGCCACGCTCACCATGCTGGAAAGCAGTAAAGCGATCGTTGCCGATGTCGACCTCCGATACATGGAAATCGAAGAACCTTTTCTCAGCATGATCGGACACATGCATGAAATTGCAAAAGAGACGTTTCGACAAGAGAAATCCGTCAGTATCCAGGTGATCGCTCAGCCTTTCCATGAATTAAATAAACTCTTTAAAAGCGAAAAAATGGCTTCTCATCAGGACACGCCCGCCATTCTGAAAAGAATCAACAGCGTACTCGAAGAGTTTGCCACGTTGCAGACGGTGCTGCAGACACTCCCCCCCATTTCCGATCTGATGAAAGAAGAAAGCCTGCGAGAAAACAAGAAAGAGACTCCGGAACCTCCTCCCCCAGTCTAATGCTATGGATCCTCTTTTTTATGAAGTGATCCCTCCGCCAAAGAATTGGCCGAAAGACAAAATCCTCCAATGGACAAATGACATCTGCTGCATGCTGCAAAGAGAAAAGATCAAGGCGATTAATCTTCCGGAAGTCATTAACGAACAAAGGAACAAAGAGAGAACCACTCCCTTTCGCGAGAAAATCGACAATATTGAATATGCCAAACTCATTCGAACGCAATACCCCGACGCCGCCATTGTTCCCAATAAAGTTTGCGTCCATTTACCTAAAGGGGCCTTTCTTGATTGGGTAGATGACGCCTACGGAATGGGGATACGCCAACTCATTCTCGTGGGAGGAGAGCATCGCGCCATCGACTACCCCGGCCCCCCTGTCTTGGAAGCGGCATCGCTGATCAAAGAGCGCTATCCCGATCTCCTCCTTGGAGGGATTACCATCTTTACACGAAGAGATGAAGTGCATCATATTCTTCAAAAAATGAAGCATGGAATCGATTTTTTTGTCTCGCAAATCATCTTTGAAACCGCCAACATGAAATGTGTTCTGCTCAACTTACAGAAACTGTGTCAGTCGGCAGAACATCCCATGCCTCGCATTTATCTTTCACTCGCATTGGCAACCAAAAAATCCGATATCCAATTTATGCAGTGGCTCGGGGTCGAATTTCCCACAGCTATTTTATCTTTTTTTCTGGATGGCGAAGAGGAGCAGCTTGCCTCCCGCGTGTTGGAGGTGATGGATTTTCTACTGGAAGAAATCAAATTCTTCTTATCCAAAACGCGTCTTAAGATAGGGGTGAATATCGAACAAGTGATGTATGGAAATCAAGAAAGCGGAGAACACTTGTTGACCCTTGTAAAAAGGAGGCTTCCCCTTTGTCAATAATCCTTTATGGGCAATACCCCCGCAGTGAAGCGCTTGTACAAGCAACCAGGGATTTTGATCGGCAAAGAATTTCGCATGATCGCTTAGAAGAGATCCGTCGAAAAGATCGAGAGCAATTGCTAAACCTGCAAAAAGGTTTTTCCTATCTTTCTCCCGGATTGTTTCATTGGGATGATCTCCTACGCCCTTTCACACAGATCGTGGACAACATGCGCCAAGGAGCCTTGACACGCTTTTTCGAAACGAATACCTTTTGGAGACTGTTAGAGTTAGAGGGGCCGTTTGTCCGGAAGCACGAGGCACTTTCAGACTGGATTCGGCAAGCCTTTGTTCCCGATCATGTCTTCGAAGGCTCTCTGATTTTCACCCTCCCCTTCCTCTTCTTATTTCGCGATTTCTCCCACGGCTGCTCTTTAGAAGACATTCAAAACCTCTTGCTGGATTTAACAGCATGCATCGACCGGCATTTTCACGGCCTCATCGTCTTTTTTGAACCGACCATCGGCTGGCGCACGATTAGTCAAGAGGAAAAAGAGGCCGCACGGACATTGATTGAAACCATTAAAGAGAGGGTAACGATCCCTCTTGTCATCGCACAATGCTTTTTTCCCATCCCTCATCAAGAGCTGCAATTTCTTTATGATTTACCCGTCGATGGTATCGGAATCGACTTTTATCACAACACTATCCACGACACACTCGCCCGCTTTCCTCAGGAAAAACGCCTGCTTGCAGGAATCCTCGATACCAACTCGCCCCTTATTGAGGAGAAAAAAAAGATCCTTGACTTCCTCAATAGTGCTCAACACTATGTGGCTAAAGAGCAGATCGACCTCACCTTGGCGGGGCCGGCAGAACTCTTGCCAAGAAAGGCGATGGACAAAAAAGTCAATAATCTGAAAGAGATCATCAATGCTTGACACCCCCTTGCCCACACATGAAATCGGATCTCTTGCCAAACCCCCTTGGAGGGTAAAGGCTATGGCCGGCAAGAGATTGACCGCCAACGACAAAGAAGATGCCAAACATTGGGGAGCCCGCCTTAAAATTGCCCGCAGAGAAGAGCTGTTTTCCCTCCTTGAAAATCCCGCACATTTTTCTCGAGAAGACAAACGAACCATCCAACACTTCTCTTCGCTATACGGGATCAAATTCTTCGAATCGGCAGGACTCGATCTCGTTTGGGATGGGGAACAGCACCGCATTGAAATGTACGAATACCCGATTCAAAGGATTGGGGGAATGGAGTTTCAAGGACATGTGAGAAGCTTTGACAACAAATACTATCGAAGAGCGGTTTGCAAAGACATTCCTCATTGTGAAACCCCTTATCACCTTGAGGAATTTCTTGCTATTGCCAAGATCGCTTCAAGAGCCATAAAAATTCCCATCACAGGAGCTTATACTCTAGCTGACTGGTCCTATGACGGACATTATCTTAAAGATTGCACCCCGGGAGAGGCTGATCTTCACAGCCGTTGCAAAGTCGCTCGGGAACAATTCATCATCGATCTGGCCAACAATGTCATCCATCCCAATCTTAAAGCCTTGGTTAATGCCGGAGCTCGGTATCTCCAAATCGATGAGCCTGCTGCATTGACAAAACGCGACGAGGCCGGCCTCTTTTTGCGAAGCATTTCAGAGAGCATCGGCGATCTTGCCGGCAAGGCATTTTTTAGCGTTCACATCTGCTATTCCCATTACCCCAGGCTTTTTCCCATTCTCGACGAGCTCGCAGAGGTGTTGGATGAAATCCACTTAGAATATGCAAACCGCGACAGTTGGCAGCTCGGAACAACGGCAAAAGAGAGAACCGGCTATAACATCCTCCACAATTTTCGCAATCGGTCCTTCATCGCAGGGATAGGCGTTGTGGACATTCATACCGACGCTATTGAACCGCCGGAACTCATTCGCGACCGCATTTTGTATGCATGCGAGGTGCTGCAGGATCCTCAACGGATAATGATTGCCCCCGACTGCGGTTTGCGCACCAGAACATGGAAGGCGGCCTATCAAAAGCTGCAGAATATGGTCAAAGGCCGCGACCTGGCCTTGCAGGCATTATCTCTTACGCCCTCATCAAAGGGAGAAAAGAGGTGATCGCTTTTCATCTGATTCTCCTCTACACGCTTATTCCTCTTAGCTTCGCGATCATGGGGGGAATCATAGGATTCCTGTACCGGCCTAAGCCAAAAGCTTTCAGTTCCCTCCAGCATTTTACCGCAGGTGTGATCATTGCCTCGGTATCTGTGGAGCTTCTACCCAAGCTATTAGGCGATCATGCACCATGGCTGATCGCAGAGGGATTTGTCGTCGGTGTTGTGCTCATGCTTTTATTGGAGCGATTTTCTCAATCACTCTCAAAAGCGGAAGGAAAAGAGGGGCTTCCCGTCGGATTAATCGTCGGCACATCCATTGATTTGTTGATCGATGGAATCTTAATCGGCATCGCATTTTTTGCGAGCCAATTAGGGGGGCTCTTGATTGCCGTTTCCTTGAGTTTCTGCGCCTTTGTTCTCAATCTTACCGTTTCTTCAACGTTGGGGCAAAAAAAAAGTGCGTTGGCGATCCAGCTCTTAACCCTTTTTTTTATTCCTTTCATGTTGCCGATCGGCGCATTGCTAGGTTGGAGAGTCGTTGCCCAATTCCCCCCTTCCGTTTTGATTGGAATCATTGCCTTCAGCGTGGCTGCCCTTCTCTTTGTCGGCATCGAGGAACTACTTGCCGAAGCACATGAAACGAAAGATACGCTGTGGGTGTCTGCCTCATTTTTTCTCGGTTTTTTGATCATCCTGCTTTTCATTTCCTTAGAAAACGTGAGTTAGAGGGTGTCGTCAAATTTGGAATCAACACGTGCGATTTACAACTCAAATCCCTGCGACCAAGTTTTCAAAAGATTGTCCCGGTAGGCGTCTACCTGACAGGATCGGCGTCCAGATTTCTGATAAACTCCCGCATCTCATTTTCGCACGGCACAATCTTCTCGGGATCATAAAAATCCCACCGATTGACAACCAAATGGGAGTAGGGGTTGAGAGTATAGCGGTTGTTCAGCAACAGCCTAAGCTGGGGGGCAATCTTCATTCGACCCTTTCCCAAGACTCCCGTTCAATGAGTCCTTCGGTTGGGCCAAGATAGGGCCCTTCACTCATCACAGTTAAAGGAGTCTACAATGAAAAGCTACCGTGCCGGTAACTGGGCGGAGTATAACAGAAGCCTCAAAAATAGGGGTAGTCTTACAATCCGGGTCTCCGAAGACGCCATCGAATCATGGCTCGCAATCCGTCCCGAATCCTTAAAAGGCAGGCCGGACACTTACTCCGATCAGGCAATTCTTTGCGCTATGATCGTGAAGATTGTGTTTGGTCTTGCCTACCGACA
>JBAUVX010000021.1:0-1578 GCA_049583465.1 Waddliaceae bacterium
CTTGTTCCCCTTTTAGAGGAAAATCCAAAACTTCAGGCCAAGACATTGTTGTATTGGCTTCAGGAAAAGTACCCAGGTGAGTATCCCGATTCAAAACTAAGAACATTGGAGCGAAGAGTTAAAGAGTGGAAGATCGTTTATGGACCTGAAAAGGAAATCATCTTTCGACAAAAACATCCTCCGGGGTGGCAGGGAATTTCTGATTTTACAAATTGCAATGCTTTGAGTGTGACAGTTCAAGGAGCTCCCTTTGAGCATCTTCTTTATCACTTCAGATTACCTTACAGCGGTTTTGAACATGTGGGTGTTATTCTTGGAGGTGAAAGTTTTTCAGCTTTAGCTGAAAAACTACAGGATGCTCTTTGGATACTTGAGGGGGTGCCAGAGACACATCGTACGGATAGCTTATCTGCGGCTTTTAAGAATCTTAGCGATAAAGAGGAGGATGATCTTAGGAAAGCGTACGAAGAGCTTTGTCAACACTATGACATCAGGCCAACACGTAATAATAAGGGAGTCAGCCATGAAAATGGCTCTATAGAATCTTCACATCGCCATTTAAAAAACAGAATAAACCAAGCCTTAATGATTAGAGGATCAAGGGATTTTAACAGTATTGCTGAATATAGAGACTTTATCAGTGATCTGATTAAGAAGCATAATCAACGAATTCAAAAAGCTCTTGCAGAGGAAAGGAAATATCTTTTGCCATTGCCGCTAAGGAAAACTACCGATTTTACAGAAGTTAGGGTTCCTGTGACGACGTGCAGCACAATAAATGTAAAAAGTGTCATTTATTCTGTTCCTTCCAAACTTATTGGCAGCACGCTGAAAATCCATCTTTACGATGATCGGCTAGAATGTTTTTGCGGTGGTGTCAATATAGTCACATTGCCCCGCCAAAGGAATCACAAAAAGAGCAAATATATCGATTATCGGCATTTAATTGGATCACTATCGAGGAAACCTCAAGCTTTCCGAAACTTTATTTGGAAAGATTATATGTTTCCAAGATTTGCCTTTCGCCAGACTTGGAAACTTCTAGAAGAAAACCTAGATGATCGCAAGTCATGTAGAGAATACGTGAGAATTCTAAAAGAAGCCTCAAGGGTAGGAAGAGAAAGTGTTGTTAATGACTATTTGGAAAAATGCATTGAATCAAGAAAGTTACCTAATTCAGAGGAGGTAAAGGCCCTTTTTGAAAAAACAAACCAAGCAATTCCTGAACAAAAACCGATTTGCCCTGATCTTAAATCATACGACCAACTCATTGTCAAAACAGGGGGTGCAGCATGAAGGAATCAACACTTCCTATTTTCTTAAGAGAACTTAAGTTGCCGGTAATGCTCAAGAACTGGAAGCCCCTACAGGAAGATGCAAAGCGTAAAGGATGGTCTCATACCCAGTATCTTTCTGCGCTTTGCGAATATGAAGTGACGGAAAGAAAAAGTAAGAGACTGCAACGAAGGTTTTATGAAGCGCGGCTTCCAAGAGGAAAATCCTTTGAAACTTACGATTTCAAGTCAATGCCTCAGCTGGATAAAAGACAAGTAGATGCGCTGATTCAAGAAGATTCAT
>JBAUVX010000022.1:0-17066 GCA_049583465.1 Waddliaceae bacterium
CAGATTACCCGAAAATGATGAAGGTACACCAACTTTTTGAACACTATGCAGCCCAACATTCTGATGCTAGCGCCGTTCTTTCCGAAGGGCTAGCACTCAGCTACGCAGAGCTCAATAAGAGGGCTAATCGGTTGGCACACCACCTGATTGAAGAGGGTCTTCAACACGAGGAATTGGTCGGGATCTGTTTGGATGACAATTTAGAGATGCTGATCGCAAGCTTAGGCATTCTCAAAGCCGGTGGCGCCTATGTTCCTATAGATTCAAGGCTACCCGACGAGCGCCTTCAGTATCTTATTGCTGATTCGGGCATATCGGTTGCTATCACAGATACTGCCACTTCCCAACGACTAGGGATCTCAAAATGGATTTCTCCGGATTCTAAAAAGTTGCAAAGACAGCCTCACACAAATCCGGATAGGCTTATGCCGCAAATATCCCTAGCACAAGTTCTGTACACTTCCGGCACTACAGGCTATCCTAAAGGGGTGATGATTGAGCATCACAATATTGTTTCTTTGGTGAAAAACACAAACTTCATTGCGATTGGCAGCTCTGATACGTTTATCCAATTGGCAGATGCCACATTTGATGCCGCAACCCTTGAAATTTGGGGACCTCTCCTCAATGGGGGCCGTGTTGTCTTTGTAAAAAATAAGATGGATCTATTTGGGAAGAGTCAATTATTTCAGGGGATGCTTAAGAAGTACCATATTACGGTCCTCTGGCTCACGCGGGCTCTTTTTGACCAAATCTATACAGCGAATAAAGAAATATTCAGCAGTTTAGACACCTTGATTGTAGGTGGAGAGGCTTTAAACAAAAAACTGATCGGAGATTTAGTTTCCTCTAAATTTGCGCCAAAACGCCTCATTAACGGCTATGGCCCCACGGAATGTACAACGTTTAGCTGCACACTAGAGATTACAACACAGACTTTACACTCAGCCAAAACGGTTCCCATCGGCAAACCGATCGCAAACAAAACCGCCTATATCTTAAATGAGGCGATGACTCCCCTGCCCATTGGAGCCGTTGGCGAGCTGCATATCGGAGGTGCCGGCTGCGCAAGAGGATATTTAAACAATCCTGAAATGACTGCGAAAAAATTTGTTTCCAACCCTTTTAGCAAAGAACAAGGTGCCGTTCTCTATAAAACAGGCGATTTAACGCGATGGCTGCCGGATGGAAACATCGAGTTTATCGGGCGAAATGATTTCCAAGTTAAGCTGCATGGCTACCGCATTGAGCTTGAAGAAATCGAATCCGTTCTTTCCAAGCATGATGAAATCAATCAGGCGGTTGTAATCATCAAAGAATATAGAGGAAACAAGAGCTTGGTTGCTTACTGCGTAAAAGCTCTGGAAATTGATGAGCACGATACAAAAGAATTTGTGAGCGTCTGGGAATCTTTGTACCAATCCGAATATGATGCCCTGAATCCGGAAGACTTCAAACTGAATATTAAAGGATGGAACAGCTCATATACAGGCCGGCCGATCCCTGCACAAGATATGCTGGAATGGACGCAAGCGACTGTCGGACGCATCGCAGAACAAACCCCCAAAAACATCCTCGAGATAGGCAGTGGAAGCGGACTGATCCTGTTTAACATTTACGACAGATGCAGCCATTACATCGCAACAGACTTTTCCAAGAGCGTCATTGCCTATACGGATAAGGTCATCAAATCGCATAGACTCGAAAAGAAAATCGATACTATCTGTTGTCCGGCCGATCAAATTCCTTATGAAGAGTTAAAACAAACGTATGATACCGTTGTGATCAACTCGGTCACCCAATACTTCCCTCACCTCGACTATCTAGAATCTGTCATCCTAGAAGCGATTGCCCACATGGATGATACAGGACGTTTATTTATCGGAGATATCCGCGATTATAGGCTTCTGAGGTGCTTTCATTTTTCTGTACTCCGGTACAAAGGCGAGGCGACCACAAAAGCAGAAGTCGACCACTTTGTAAGAAGAGAAAAAGAACTGTTAATTTCACCCGAATACTTCATCTATTTGCAAACACAAAATCCCGAAATTGTTTCTGTCGAGCTCATGCCCAAAATGGGACGTGCGGATCATGAGATGAACAACTACCGCTATGATGTCATTCTCCACATTAACCAAAACCCATCTAAAGCCGATGAGAATATGAAGCTCGTGGATGCTAACAGTTTTACTCAGGTAGATGATATTGTCGCTTCTATCAAGTCTTTAACCGAAGAGGAGCATCTCCTGGTGAAATATCCCAATAAAAGGATCTTTCAGGATTATGTGGATTATCACGCTCTCAAAGTAGACAAAAATCAACAGCTTTTGGAAATCAGTGATATTGCCCAGATGGTTGGAGCAAATGGGTACAAAGTAAAATTCTATCTCAATCTGAGCAGCCCCTTGTATCTCAATATTGCCATCTACAAGTCGAAGGAGATACGAATCCAGCATACAAAGCCGCTATATCCGCAAGAGCTGGCAAATAATCCATTAGTGACCTCAAAACTTGTTGAGAATGATTTTGCTATTGAGCTCAAGAAATATCTACTTAAGAAGCTGCCGGAATATATGATTCCTGAGCACTATGTGATCATGGATAAGCTGCCCGTCACTCAAAATGGGAAACTGAATAGAAATGCTCTTCCGGATGTTGGATTTATTACCGGCGGTGAGTATGTTGCACCTCGCAATGCCATGGAATCGCATGTGCAAGGAGTTTGGGGAAACGTTTTAGGTCTATCTGCAAAAAATCTGAGCATAAAAGATGACTTTTTCCGTCTTGGCGGAAACAGCATATTAGCCATTAAACTAGCAAATCAATTAAATAAACACCTTAAACAGAACATTCAGGTCGCTGATATTTTTATCTATACTACAGTTGAAAAATTGAGTCAGCGCCTCAGCTCAATCGATAAGACGCATCACCAAGGTGAAACATATGTATTCTGATCTCGTCTTATCATTTATTTATAGCTTGACAAATGAAGGCATTAAAATTTGGCATGCCGATGAAAAGCTGCACTTATTCGTTCCGCACAATAAAGCCCTTTCTGAAGAACAAGCCGCTTTTATTCGTGCAAATAAGCCCGAGCTGATTGAGGCTCTGGAGGCTAATGGAGTCAATTCGAAATTTTATGACTCACTAATTCTGAAAACGCAAAGTCAACAAGTTCCCCTATCTTTTGCACAAGAACGGTTGTGGTTTATTCAACAATATGAGCAAGGAACTCATGTTTACCATATTCCCATGCTCTATTGGTTAAAACCTGATGTCGATTTAAACTTACTTGAAAAAAGTATCCGCAGAGTGGTGGATCGGCATGAAGTACTTCGCTCTGTAATCTATGAAAATGAAGAGGGAGATATCATTCAATCTGCACTACATAGCCAAGATGCACAGGTTAAAATCATTCGAAAACAGATCTCAACTCAAAAAAATCTTCTGCAATCAATTGATGAGGAAGTCAACCTTGTATTTGATTTGAGTCATGAAATCCCTATCAGAGTCGCAATCCTTGAATGTGAGGGGAAAAGGCGTTTATTAAGCATTTTGATCCATCACATCGCCTTTGATGGCTGGTCGATGGAGGTATTTATTCGAGACCTTGAATCTTTCTACTCATCCTATTCCGTTGAAGCACCCTTACCCCTTTCAAATCCCTCCTTGCAGTATAAAGACTTTGCCTTATGGCAGCGTCACTTTCTAAAAGGAAGGGTACTCGATCAACAACTTGAATTTTGGAAAAAGAAATTAACAGGTTATGAAATCCTTAACTTATCCACGGACAAGCCAAGGCCAAAAAACGTTGATTATTCGGGCGCCGACATTTTTTTCCAACTTGATGCCGTTTTATCAAAAAAACTACGCAAAATGGCGCAAGAGTTACAGGTGAGCTTATATAGTTTGTTAATCAGCGCTTATTTCTTAGTGTTAAGAGCCTTCAGTAATCAAGATGATATCATTGTGGGAACACCGATCGCTAATAGGCATTTTAGTGCACTTAAAGAAATCGTGGGTTTTTTTGTTAACAACATCGTCTTAAGAGTTAAAATCTGCCCCCAAGAGACCATAGAAACATTCATACAAAAAGTTGGGCAGGAAGTGATCGAAGCGCAGCTTCATCAAGATCTGCCCTTCGAGAAAATTGTCAATGCAGTGGAACTTAGCAAAGACACTAGCCGGCATCCCCTATTTCAAGTCATGTTCACTGTTCAGTCATTTAACAAGAGTTATCAAAAGGGGACGATCCTGGAACCTTATGAAGATCAGTCCTATTATCGAGTCTCCTATTTTGACATCACCACTTTTATTGATGATAGTCAAAAAGAGTTACAAGGGCAGTGTAATTTTTCGACGAGCCTCTTTAAAAAAGAGACTATTGAAAGCTTTATTTCAACTTACCAAGAAGTCCTTGCTCAATTCGTCAAGCATAAGGGAAAAAAAACGCGGATTTCCGAAATCCAATATCTCAATGAAACAGCATATAAACGAATTGTATTGGACTTGAACCAAACGCAAGCAACTTATCCCTATGATCAAACACTCTCTCAACTTTTTATCAATCAAGCCAAAAAAACACCGGATGCCATCGCTTTAGTCTATAATCAAGTTCAGCTCACTTACCAGGAACTAGACGATAAGTCCACACAGTTCGCTCAGTACTTGATTACTCAATATCCATTCCCTAAAGAAACAGTAATTGGACTTTGCCTTGGCAGAAGTGAAATCATGGTGATAGCCATTCTTGGCATCCTTAAAGCAGGATATGCCTATGTTCCAATCGACCCTTGCTATCCTGAAGAGCGGATTAAGTTTATGCTTAACGACACCCGTTGTCCGCTCCTTGTTGTTGATGGACTAGATTCCTTGAAGATGGGCGCATTGCATCCACAGATCCTCGTGATGGATAGCAAACAAGTGCAGGAGGATTTGTTAAGCCAACCCCTAATTATCCCAGATCGACAAAACAAACCAACCAGTTTGGCCTATGTGATCTATACTTCAGGTACATCCGGTACTCCTAAAGGGGTCATGGTGGAACATCGAGGAATTGTTAATTTAATCTATTTCCTGTCCGAAAAATATTCTTTTGTAGATTCAAACGAGCAAGAAGTCATCCTGCAGAACATTAATTATGTCTTTGATGTGTCTATACAACAGATAATGCTAGCTCTTTTCAATGGGTTAAAGCTTGTCCTAATGCCCGATCAATTATGGACAGATGAAAAAGCCTTTTATCAGTATTTGAAGCGCCATCATGTTACGCATCTAGACGGCACCCCCTCTCAGTTAGAACCGTATGATTATCAAAAGTTCCCCACCGTCAAAAGGGTTACGGTGGGTGGTGAATTTTTGAGTCCAAAATTTTATGATAAAGTAGCCCGGCATAAAGTGCTCTATAACATCTATGGGGTTACAGAGGCATCGGTTTCATCAACTTTCAATCTCACATCAAAGGATAATCTTACGATTGGCTTTCCGATTTCAAATGTGACCTGTTACGTGTTGAATCGCGATTTATCTCCTTTACCCGTTGGAGCTATAGGAGAACTGCTTATTGGTGGTGAGGGTGTAGCCAGAGGATATTTAAATCATCCTAACCTCACCACCGAAAAGTTCATCCCAAATCCCTTTCAAATAGAGGTTGAAAAGAAAGAAGGTAAAAATGCCCGTCTGTATCGAACGGGCGACTTAGTGAGAAGAAGGACTGATGGACACATCGAGTATTTGGGGCGAAATGATTGCCAGGTAAAAATTCGAGGACAAAGGATAGAATTAAAGGAGATTGAACAGACCATTAGGTTATATGACAAGGCTCTGCAATGTGTTGTCACTGTAAAGGGTGAAAAGACCTCTACTCAATGCCTTGTGGGTTACATCGTGTCTAAAGATAAGATTGATAAAGGGGGATTGAAATCTTTTTTACACGAAAGATTACCCGATTTTATGGTGCCTCAGTTCATCATTCAAGTTGAAGGAATCCCTTTGACAAGCAATGGAAAGATCGATACAAAATCGCTGCCGAGCCCTCAATCGGTAGGAATCAATACATATATAGGTCCTCAAACATCCCTTGAAAGGGCTGTTGTCAAAGCATGGTCGGATGTTCTAGGTATTGCTGAATCTGAAATTAGCGTAGAAGACAGCTTTTTCCAATTGGGTGGGAACAGCATCTTAGCAATTAAGTTGATCTCAAAGATTAATGATATAGATCCAAGTCTAAATGCACCTGTAGCAGCAGTATTCACCTATCGAACCATTAGAGAATTTTGTCATTATGCAGAAAAGAAACGCGACCAAAAGATAACTATCCAGAAATCCCCTGTTTTGCATGAAAGCGATCAAGTCTTATCTTTTGCCCAAGAGCGCTTGTGGTTTTTTGATCATTATGCTCCAAATACCGGAGTCTACAATGTACCAATGTTATTTAAGGTCTCAAAAGAAATTGATCTGGAACGGCTCGACAAGGCACTAACAGCTATCATTCAGAGACATGAAATATTGCGCACAGTAATTCATACGTCGCAAAAAGGAACAGGATATCAGATTGTTTATGATATGACTGACCATCCTTTCACGGTAGAGCGCAATCATTTTCGAACTACAGAGAAACTCTTGGAGCATTATAAAAAAGAAGCGTATCACAGTTTTGATTTGAGCCGCGATTATCCAATCAAGATATCCATTAATGAAGTCTTGCAGGAGAACTATCTCAGCATCATAGCGCATCATATTGCATTTGACGGTTGGTCTGTCACTAATTTTATTAAAGAGCTGAAACATTTTTGCAATGGCGAACAGGAAACTTTAGAGGAATTGCCTATCCAATATAAAGACTATGCGCTATGGCAACGAAAATACTTATCGGGAAAAAAATTTGAAGAATTGGCTGCATTCTGGGAAAACAAGTTAGAAGACTTTGAACCTCTTAATTTTCCGACTGACTACCCTCGCCCCCATGAGATCGATTATCGCGGGGCAAACCAAACCCTTTTTATTGATTTAGCAGTTTCAGAAAGTCTACGAAAAGTTGCCCAGCATTTGGACTTGAGTCTGCATAATTTGTTATTGGGGGCCTATTGCATGGTTTTACAAGCATTTTCCTATCAAAAATCTTTCGTAATAGGTATCCCTTTTGCCAATCGTCATTTCAAAGAGGTGGAATCTCTCATTGGGTTCTTTGTGAACACTCTACCGATAAAAGCCCAGTTTCATCAGTCAGAGTTATTGGAGATGTTTCTCAAAGAAATCGAACGGGAAGTGTCAGAAGCTCAAATCCATCAAGATTTGCCTTTTGAAGCGATCGTCGACATGATGGGAACCCCGAAAGATCTTTCCCGCCACCCAATCTTCCAGGCCATGTTTACGGTGTTAGAAGAAACGCATGAAGCTTCAGTCATTCAGCCCTATGATGTGGGATTTTCTTTTAATGTCGCAAAAATGGACCTAACGCTAACAATCGACCTTGCACAGCCCAGATTTCATGTATTATGCAACTATGCTGTAAGCCTCTTTACTGACCAAACGATTAAAGTTTTTTTAGATACTTTTGAAGAGGTATTAAAGCAGATTGCACAGCTAGCGGATCAAGAAAAAAAGCGAAAAGAGATAAGAATCCAAGATTTTCACTTTACAAACCCCTTTGAAAACAGGGAGTGCTTTAAGAAAATTGAGCATCCTGTACATAAAACTCTCCATGAGCTCTTCGAAGAACAAGTGATCAAGACTCCAAATCAAATTGCAGTTAAGTCCCCTCTGTCCGAATTGGACTATCATACTCTCAATCACCGTGCCAACCAACTCGCACATTTCTTAATTGAAAAGTGCAAAGTACAGCCAAGTACTTTGCTTTCCCTTTTTCTCGACAGAAATTCAGACTTAATCGTTGCCGTTTTAGGAATTTTAAAAGCAGGTGGTGCTTTTGTACCTATCGACCCCGCCATGCCAGATGAAAGAATCGCTTATATGCTTAAGGATAGCAACACGAGCATCATCATCACAAATACGGCTTACCATGACCGTCTCACCTCCCTTATAGGCGCTCAGGATAACATCAGCAGGTTGCTAGAAATAGATTGTCCTGAAATGCAGCAACAGCTATCTTTTTTTTCTCAAAAAAATCCAACACGAAATTTGCAAAGCTCCGCTCTTGCCTATGTCATTTACACCTCGGGAACGACGGGGTTCCCCAAAGGTGTCATGATCGAGCACGCCGGTGTGGTCAATCTAAAGCATGAACTGAGCAAAGCCTATGGCCTTAATGAAATTGGAGAAGAGGAGGTTATCCTTCAATCATCTAATTATTCCTTTGATCCATTTGTCGAACAGATCATCCTCTCTTTGTTAAATGGCCATATTCTGCTGATCATGCCAGAGCAGCTTTGGCTAAAGCAGGCACGGTTTTATGAATTTCTAAATACCTATCGAGTAACTCACATCAATGCCCCACCCTCTCTTTTGAAGCAATACGACTTTTGTCGCGTTCCTTCACTTAAAAGGGTGGTATTTGGCGGAGAAGTTTTAACTTCAGATTGTTTTAGCGATGGCCTAGCTGATCAAAGGATTCAAGTGGTAAATGTTTATGGCCCTACAGAAACGACGATCATCACAACATTTAATTTTGTGCAAAGCAATGATCTTTGTATAGGGCGTCCGATTGCTAATGCGATGTGTTATATTCTAGGTGAAAATGGAAAAACTCTTCCTCATGGCGCCGTGGGTGAACTGTACATAGGTGGAATTGGACTCGCAAGAGGATACCTGAATTCCCCAGAATTAACAGAGCAAAAATTTGTTCCTAATCCTTTTCAATCACCAGAAGAAAAGAAACAAGGATCGAATGCCAGACTATATCGCACAGGCGATTTAGTCAAAAGGCGTCACGATGGAAAACTAGACTATCGAGGACGCATGGATTCCCAAATAAAAATTCGAGGGTACCGAGTTGAATTAAAAGATATCGAAAAGACGATCCTTTCTATTGAAGGTGTTTTGCAAAGTGTAGTCATGCTGGATGGAAAAGAAGGGGATAACAAATATCTTGTCGGATATTTTGTTGCATCAACTGAGCTTGATACAAAGCAAATGAAAAATCATCTTCGTCAAAAGTTACCGAGTTATATGGTCCCTGTTGCACTTATTGAAATAGATAAGCTGCCTATGATCAATGGCAAACTTAATTATAAACAGCTCCCCTCTCCAATGCTAACTTCTACAAATGACTATCGAGAACCAAAAAATGAAATCGAGGCCCAACTCTGTAAAATATGGGCTCAAGTTTTAAAAATTGATGAAAAAAAGATCAGTATTGGGGATAGCTTTTTCAATATTGGTGGAAATAGCATCACCTCCATTCAACTGGTCAATAAGATAAATGAACACTTTAAAACGAGGCTCTCTATTCCTGATTTATTTATTTCAGAAAGTATTGAGATTCTCGCACCTAAACTGAAGCAAAAAAGTGTGGGATACAGACCTATTCACTCTTTTAACCATGCGGACTCGCTGCCTCATTTATTTATGGTTCATCCTGGGGGTACGGGTTGTGAAGTCTATGTCCCTTTGGCAAAACAGTTGGAAACCCAGTACGCCTGTCATGGAGTTGATTCTTATCATCTTAATCACGATGAAAGGATGGAGAGCATAAGAGAATTGGCAGCCTATTACTTAAAATATATAGATGGGATAATGGAAAGGACGCGGCAAAATCACCATTTCCTCCTCGGATGGTCTTTTGGAGGACAGCTTGCCCTTGAAATGGCTTCACTATTAGAACAAAAAGGCGTCAAAAACATTACTGTATTTCTCCTCGACTATGTTCATCATGACGAAAATATTCTCAATCTTAAAAAAATGATAAGCCCAGAACAAGCTGAAAAAGTTCATCAAGAACATCTTGTTTCGGAAGGGCATAGTCGAGATTCCATCATGAGAATGCGCAAAGCACTTCGAAATGAAGAAACACTCATGCAACAACCCATGAGTGCTTCCCTATGCGATACAAGGATTGTTCTTTTTAAGGCGATGCGTCCAGGTCCGACTTTTGGAGTAGATGCAATCAAGAAATATCAGGAATACGTTTTATCCCTTCCCAAAAACAATATCGACCTACTCGTCAAGGATCCATCGGCAATTGAACTTGTTCAATTACACAAGGCTCACCATTTGACTGTACTGTCAAACGGCATGCAGGAATTAATCGAAAAAATATGCGCTCAATTCCACATAAATACACTTTCATCTTGATCAAGGCCAATAAATGTCTGGAGACTTGTTCTGGGGAAATCGCTCTTAAAACTCGTAATTGCATGCGGTCTGCATGTGTTGAAAATAAGAAGATCCCCTTGCTCGGGTTTAACTTTAAAAGACTCTGGAAGTTCTGCCCGCCAATCTGTGGGTACAGTGAAACTTTTTACTTGACCTACTTTAATAGGCTCTACATCCCACATCTCTAACTCCCCTCCTTCTGCAGGTACTTTTAAATAAAAATTAGCAGCATATTGACGCTTCAAGGTCGGGAAATAATCCAATGAGACGAGATCGTAGTGAGGTTGATCTGCTGACAAATGAGAGCGCTCTGGAGGCATGATCCGGGCGATTCCACAAAGGGCTTTACGGCCATCAATGACAGCAACATTAGAATGATTAGGCCAAATTTCATCAAACTCAACTCGTAATCGATCAATAGGAGACAAATATGGACTCGCCACCTTTCTGATATTGTTCATTGTTCCATGGGCACTGTTAATGTACGTTTTGTATTTTTCTCCTGTCTCATCATCATAGGTATTGTTGAGGGGAAACCCATAACGATTGACGCCGAAATATATTAGCTCTATTTTATCCTGATCTCTGTTTTCATGTGTGTATTCACTAAGCTTTTGGGTAACGAGAAAGTTGTGGAGCTTTTCGCAGACTTTATTTGAAGCATAACCTCTTACAACTAAAACGCAGATTTCATCCCGGAATATCTTTTGCAAACTATCAAAGCTCAAATTCTTTACTTCCAAATAGCTTTGCTTCATGGATTCACCTCCCACTTAAAAAAAAATTGGGTATAAAACAGATAGTGGTCTACCTTTCCTCTTGTCAAATAGAAGCTCATGGAAAGACAATCATAAATTTTTTCTATAAGAAATACAACTTCTTTCCTTGACCCATCGTGAAAAATGTCGCAAAGAAACTGAATATCATCAGTAGTCCACAAGGGTTTTCAAAAGTAGGCTCTAAAAGAGCGGGTGTCCGATTAAGGGGGACTATGTGTGGAGACTTGATCTGTGCGCAATAATTTCTTTTTTATGGAGTGACCCCTGGTAGGGCGAGCTAACTCACAGATGCGTTCCGATATTTCTTTTAGCAAGTAAATAAGGTACATAAAGGCATAGATTGGATTAAGTTTTAATAATTTTTGCTTCTTTATGCGTGAATGAATTTTTTCAACGGCATCACAAGAGTTGCTGAGTTTAGTGTATTCATGCATCCATAATTTGGGATATTTCTTACATAAATCGTAATCCAGTTTATATGAAGCGTTATAAAAGGATGAGTGGAATTTATCTTTCAGACGATAAAAGTGTTTGTTTGATAGTTCTGAAAGGATATCCATGCTTGGTTTTCGAATGTCATAGAATTTGCCAAAGACTTGGTTTATTGGAAAAAAATCTAGCAAATCTCTAAGAGTGCATGCATCTTGAAGCGAGGCATTCATTCCCTGACCATAAAAAGGGCAGAATGCATGTGCAGCATCTCCAACGAGAAGAATTGCGTTGTCAATATACCAATTTGCACAACTTACCATTCTTATTCTTCCAATTTTTGAGCATCGATCTAAAGTTGACAGAGCTTCAATTTTCCCAACGCTGCAAGCAATGTGATGTTTAGCGTGATTTAAAAATCTTGTTACTTCTGATTGACCTTCCTCCTGGCGGAAAGAGGAGAGATACAAGAGTGAAACAGTTTCATCCTTATTCGGAATACCCACACAAATAAAATTCTTTCCAGACCAAACATGAAGGGATTTTGTACTGATCGGCTGGACTAATAGAGGCTCAGACTTGGAAATTGTAATTTCGATATAGCCCCACTTAAAATCTTTGAGAGAAGGTTTCAATCGATCTCTAAACATGGTTCTGATTGGTGAATTAGCCCCATCTGCAGCAACGATAAAGTCAACTTCTTCTCTACTTTTTTTATTTTGTTTCAAGTAATCGATGGAAACAGGTCTTTCGGTTTGTATATTGGTCACGAGGCAGCCTTCGAGTATATCGATGTTGCTGATCGATTTAGCATATCCATAAAGGATATTGAGTAGGTCAATTCGTGGAATGGAGTAGAGGACAAACTCCCCATCTGGCGAGTATTTTTGTACCTTCCCCCCTTTTTCTGAATGAACCACTCTTGAATATAAGGGAGTTGATAGAGATTTAACTTCATCCCACAAACCTAACTCTTGAAGGGATTTTAATCCTCGATAATTGATTGTAAAATTAAAGGTTAAAAAATTGTTCTTTGGCTTATAGGGAAGAGGGTGCTTTTCTAGGAGCACTATTCGGTTGTTTAATTTAGAGAGTTGGATCGCAGTAGCTAATCCGGATACGCCACCTCCAATAATGCCTATGGTCTTCATCAAATCTCCTTTGACACCTGTTCTCTGGAGTGCCGGGTCATAACCAAACACATCCCTGTCATTACGTAAAATTCATGGCACTCTTAATCCTGGTGAAGGAAAGAGGTACTTTAGTTCATTAGAAAAAAAATAACAAGTGATAAGAAATATTTTTCAAATGTTGTATTTAACATTTTAAGTGCACCCCAATTTAAAAATTTTTTAAGCCCCCTTCTCTACCACATAAACTTCTTCACCATCCCTAAAGACCGCCCCTTTGTGGCGTTGTGCACAAATTAACCAGCACAGAGTTTGACACTTGCCTGGCGTGCGCTGGATATGAATGACTCAAGTGGCAAGCTTTGTGGTGGTTAATTTATCCAATATACTCCCCCTGTAATCATCTTTTGAATTCGTTCAAAGACGGTATATTTCGTTGATTGTGAATGAGATCCGTTTGAGTAAAGCTTTTTTCTCTTATTTCTATTAGTGACTTTTATCTAGAAAAATGATAAGTTGTTTTTCATAAGCATCTCTTTGGTTAGAATTCCTTAGTCGCATAGGAGTTTTTCATCCCTAGAAAAATTGAAAAGAGACGCTCACGCTAGACGAGGGTTATTGGTTTGGTTAATAAAGATGTTCTTCGCGAAAATCTCATATTCATCCTTTCCCATTCATCAAAGATAACTTACAGCCTGTATTTGGCTTACGAGCTTGATTTATTTGATCATGTATCGAAAAACGAGCCTATCTCTCTAGAAAAACTCAGCATCCTTATTAAAATAAACACAAGATCGATTCAAGCCTTGGTATCAATGTGTAGCAGCATAGGATTGCTCGAAAATATCTCCAACCGTTATAGGTTGACTGTACTATCTCGGTGTTTTCTAGAAAAAAACAGTAAATATTACATTGGAGATCTACTAAGTCTGAATTTGTCGAATAAAGATGTTACTCTTTCCTACGAATCTTTTAGACAAGCGATCCTTACAGGTAGTCCGCAGGTTTATAATGGAAAGGATCTTTTCCAAACGAACACAAAAGAAGCTAAAAAAAATGAAGATTTTACCAGGGCGATGCATGCTAGAAGCACAGCTGCAGCAGAATTTTGGCCACTTGTAATTGACTTCAGTGAACATAACATATTTTTAGACATTGGCGGTGGATCAGGTGTGCATGCTATATACGCTGTTCGAAAATGGTCCAATTTAAAAGCGATTGTTTATGAAAGGCATGATGTGTGTGAGATTGCTCAAGTCTTCATTGCAAAAGAGAATTTATCGACTCAAGTGAGCACCTTTGTCGGTGATATGTGGAGTGACCCATTTCCTAAAGCAGATATTCATTTTTATTGCGACATTTTTCACGATTGGACGTTAGAGCGAGTTGAATTTCTGTTAAAAAAAAGTTTTTACTTCTTGCCAGAAAAAGGCAAAATTGTGATCCATGAGCTCTTGTTCGATGATAATAAGGAGGGTCCTTTGTCTGTATCCATGAGCAACTTAAGTATGTTGATATGGACAGAAGGCCAACAATTGTCTAAAAACGAACTTTACAATTTACTAAGGAAAACGGGGTTCAAAAATATTTCTATTTTAAACACCGGATTTGGGGATTGGAGCATCACAGTTGCCGAAAAAAGGAAGGAAGATCCTCGGATTTAAATAAAAAGCATCCCGTTTAGCTCGACTTTGCAAAATTTTTGGACGAAGATGCTGGGAGAGACAAAATCCGGCGTAATGAATTTCGAAGGATGGGTATTTATTATCCTTCCTGAAAAATTCATTTAGTCGGATGAAGTATCTCTCTGCAGATGAATTCAAAAATTTTGCAAAGTCGAGATCTAGGACTAGTAAAAATTTTTATTCATAACGCCGTAAATGTTGCTTGAAAATTTTAAGAACGGTATAAAGAAGGCTGTTTTTACCTATTCAATAAATTTTTGTCTGACGGCATCAAATTCAAGGCGAGTTTATGGTGTCAGAATTAACCAATTTTTTTACGGATAAAGTGAGTGCTACAAAGGTATGTTTCTACAATCAGAAAATCAGCTATCTCTTAGGAAAGACGCAGATAATGAATTGACCATGGATGATCTTACGCCCATTCTATTTGGAGCAAGTGCTTTTCAATATCTTAATGCAGCATGTGAATTAGGGCTATTCGAATTATTGCATAGGGAAGGGAGGCTCTGCAAGGAAGAAATTGCATCAAAGCTAAAGCTTGAATCTAGGGCTCTTAATGTGCTTTTGCTAGGAACCGGCGCTTTAGGCCTTGTTAAAAGTCGGGATGGCTTTTACTTTAATAGCTCTCTTATCACCCGACTTCAGGATGAGGGTTATTGGATAATCTTTAAGGACATTGTAGCATTCGAACAGCACATCGTCTATAAAGGGCAAGTAGACTTTGCTGAATCACTTAGAACTAATTCAAATGTGGGACTTAGACAGATTCCTGGTAGTGGTCGAGATTTATACTATCGTTTGTCTGAAAATCCTGACCTGGAAGCAATCTTTTACAGATATATGACTTCTTGGAGTGAATTATCTAATCCTCTATTGTTCAAGTACATTGATTTTAGTCAAATTAAGAGCATCGTTGATGCTGGTGGGGGATCAGGTGTTAATGCAATCAAGCTTGCTAAGCATTCCCCTAATACAAAAATAACGATTTTAGAAATTCCTGGGACTGCAAAGATTGCCGCTAAAAATGTAGAAATCGCCAAACTTTCCCACCAAATCACTGTCCAAGCGGGCAATATGTTTGAAGATGGTTTTCCTGAAAATCATGAAGCAATTCTTTTTTCCCACCAACTTGGAATTTGGACAGAAGAAGAGAATATGTATTTATTGAAGAGTGCATACCGCGCATTGCCAAAGGGTGGTCGTGTTATTTTGTTTAGCTCGATGTCAAATGATGCAGGAGATGGTCCCTTAATGGCCGCATTAGATAGCGTGTATTTTGCATCCATACCTTCTGAAGGAGGGATGATTTATACTTGGAAAGAATATGAAAATTGGTTGCAATTAGCCGGTTTTAAGCAAACAAAGCGATTTTCTAATGAAAATTCTTGGACTCCACACGGCATTATTGAAGCCGTGAAATAACGCATTTTTTGCTTAGCCCTCCCCAACTCCATTAGCCATGCATATCTAAGTACCCCTAAAGGATGGAGTCTCCACTTCATAGAATGGAAGCAATAATAGAATCTATGAGTGGGCATTTACATTTTTTCTAGCCACAATCATGTGTTTTTCGCCACCGGATCGCACAAATTGAAAGCTTTGAAAGCCGATATTGTACAACCAGTTTTTGTATTCTTCAAAACTTCTGTGTTTCCCATATGTTTCTAGTAACATATTTAAATTCATCATGGCCGTTGTGAAGGGCCCGCGCATATCATCATCAAAGATTTTTTCTAGAATCAAAAGTGCTCCACCGTTGGGTAATTTTTTATATATTTTGTTAAGTAGGTAAGTGCCTTCCTCTTTTTTCCAGTCGGATAAAATATACCCCAGAGAGAAAAGGTCGGCATCAGGCAACTCATCCTTAAAAAAGTCACCAGAAACAAAGTTAAGACGACCACTGAGATTGTACTCATCACGCTTTTTACATAAACAGTCTTTGACTGATTCATTATCAAAGATTGTTGCTGTTAAGCCTTGATTTTCGATTAATGCAGGAACTGTAAAAGATCCTGTGGCACCTCCTAAATCAACCAAATGGTTAAAATTTTTAAGACTGAATTGTTGGCAAAGATCAATTGAATCTTGATATCCAAGTGCCCACATGTTTTCTAAGAACGATTTAGTTGATTTAGAATCGCGAAAAATGGAGTCAAAAATTTGATCAGGGTTAAAGTTTGAATCAATTTTACTCCACTGCTGATCATTCTCTCTGATAGCATCCTCTAAAAACTGGAACAATTTGATCGTCGCTGTCTCGTAATGCGTAAAGCGTTCCCTGCAGTGCGATAATCCTCCTGATTTAAAAAAGGGTTGCAGCTCAGTCTTGATATCAAATTTGTTGTTTTTATATTCCAAAAAGTTTGCACTTACTGCAGCTATCAGCAATCGCTCTAGTGAGTCTTTGGGAACGTTGCATTCTTTGCTTAGTTTGTCTGAAGTCTGAGAGCCCGCTTTGCTTAAAATGTCAAAAATTCCGAGCTTTTGAGTTGTAAAAAGAACATGGCTTACCATAAAGCCAAAGGTAGATCTTTCAATCACCTCAGGGATTTCTATTCCTGTAGAAGTAATCATAGCTTATTTCTTGTTGGGAAAAATTTTCCTATTTTTTATGTTTCCATAGAGAAAAAAATTTACACATGTGAAAATATTTTTCAGAATGTGATTTTAAGCAAAAAATTAATTTATTTGAAAGCTTTTGTGATTTGTCCTCCAGAACTGACGCATCAAATTGAAAATGCAGTCTTGTTTAACTGAAAAAAGGGTAAGGC
>JBAUVX010000023.1:0-9110 GCA_049583465.1 Waddliaceae bacterium
TAAAAGAGGATACCCCATTGGATCTGGCGTAGTAGAAGGGGCGTGCAAAAATTTGGTGAAAGATCGGATGGAACAGTGCGGGATGCGCTGGACAATAGCCGGAGCAGAAGCTGTGCCGGCAATGAGATCAATCCAAATCAACGGAATGACCGGCGATTATTGGCAGTACCACATCGCCCAAGAGAAACAAAGACTTTACGGAAATTTTATGGAAAAGCCGATGGATTTGCTGACGTATATACAACGTCGAATCGCGGTATCAAACACATACGATCAAGAGATGGGGAGTTATTTAGCCGCATGCATTTCAGAAGAACAAGATGCGGGCGTTTGTTATGGAGATAACGAAGATGGCGGCTGCGTGAAAATCAAGCTCGAATATATTGCACTGATGCTTGCAAACTTAGGGATTGTCACGTATTAAACGTGAGTTTGAGCTCACTTGTGATAGCGGGAGTTTTTGGCGATCTCAAAAGCACGGTATAGCTGCTCTAAAAGAATAAGACGGGTCATTTGATAGGGAAAGGTAAGGAAGGAGAGGCTCACTAACGGCCTCTCTTTTTTGATGATCTTGGGCAGTCCCTTATCATCTCCAATGATAAATGCGAGACGCGAGCCATGTGTCTCTAGCTCTTGAAAAAGAAAGGCCGAAAATTGTTCGCTGTCCATGGCCTGCCCTTGAGGGTCTAGGCCGATTAAAGCGGCTTCTTTTAGTGCCAAAGAGGTAAGCTGGGCGCTGTTTTTAGCCCAAACGCAGGCAATGGCTGCGCTAGGAGCCATGCGCCGGATGTAGTGATCAAGAGCCTGTTTTAACCACTGTTCTTTGAGCCTTCCGACGGATAAAATTTTGATTTGGTATCCCACCCTCTTTACTCTTGGCTATCGCCGTCTCTTATGGCTTTTTGCATCCGCCGCTTCACATCTTTTTCTTTGATGGCCGCTCGTTTGTCTCTTGCTGCTTTCCCTCTCGCTGCGGCAATTTTCACTTTAATCCTCCCTCCCTTTAGATAGATGCTAAGAGGGATGATTGTCAGCCCCTTTTCTTGCGTGGCCATTTTAAGACGGGAGATTTCCCTCTTGTGCATGAGGAGTTTTCGTGTGCGTCTTTCCTCATGATTATGGATATTGCCAAAGAGCCAAGGAGGAATGTGGCTTCCCACAAGCCACAGTTCATGATGAAGAATTTTGATGTAAGCCTCTTGTATTGAACCCCCATGCTGGTGAAGAGCTTTTACCTCCGTTCCTTGCAGAACAATGCCGGCTTCATAAGTTTCTAAAATTTCGTAATCGTGGTAAGCTTTACGATTTGAAACAAGATCGCCGCTTTTTTTTCTAGACATAATTGGTTTTCTGACTGCAGGGGTGGAACACAAGTAGTGTTATTATAACAACTAATGAAAAAAATGGCTACAGTTTACCTTGACATAAGGAACAATACCGCTATAATTTATCTTCCAAAGAAAAGAGAATGCAACCGTTCACGGGGGATAGCGCAGTTTGAGGGGGTGTCGTCCAATTTGGATTATACACATTTAAACTCAAGAATTGGATTTGGGCAACGCGAAAGCTCCCGCGATCGTCCAAGCCCGGGGCTTTGGCGCCGCCGAAATCCCCCTGTGAACGGTTGCCGGAGAACTAATAAAGGTTAAAAGATCAGCATGAAGTTTATTATCGCTACTCAAGAGCTCCATTATATTCTCAATAAATGCCAAAGTATTGTTGCTCAGAGAGTGACAATGCCGATTCTTTCCAACTTTTTGATCGAAGCGAAAAGAGGGGAGTTAGCCGTCACTGCGACGGACTTGACCCTTGCGATTCGCTGCTCCACGGAAGCGAAGATTCTGGAAGAAGGAGAAACTGCCCTTTCGGCAAGGCAGTTTGTTTCCTTGATCCGTGAGTTGACAGCGGTTAATGTAGAAATTTCGACAGACCCCCAGGCAGTCACGGCCATTATTGCCGATTCTTCACGCTTCAAGCTCCATGGAATGAGTCCTCGCGAGTTTCCCTCCCTTCCCGACCTTGCGGGATCGACCTCTATCAAGGTTTCCCAAGAACAACTCAAAGATATGTTTTTTCGCACCTCCTTTGCCGTCTCTGATGACGAGGAGCGCATAGAATTAACCGGTGTTTTTTTGCACGTGGAAAATGGGAATGCCTCGTTTGTCGGAACGGATGGAAAGTGTTTAGCAAGAACATCGATTCCCATTGAATTGGAGGCTTCCTTTTCCGGAAACTACATTATTCCCTTAAAAGCTGTCGAAGAGATTAGAAAAAACCTGACGGACGAAGGGGAGGCGACGTTGCACCTCATGTCAGACAAAATTGCTGTGGAAACAGAGCATACACTCATCATTTCCAAGCTTTTGTTTGGAGACTACCCCGATGTGACTCAGGTCATCCCTAACAATACCGATGAAACGCTGACATTGCATCGGGAAGAGCTGATCACAATTTTGCGTCAAATTTCTCTTTTCGCTCCCGATTCCGATCATTCCGTTAAATTTTCCTTTTCCGATGGCGAAGTCAAACTCACAGCAAATACGATGGAAATCGGCGAAGGGAAGGTCAGTATGCCTGTCAATTACCATGGACCTCAACTGGATATCGCTTTCAATCCTGTGTACTTCCTCGACATCCTCAAGCACACTCGGGGGGAAACGGTGAAAATCGGGCTGATCGATGCCTATAATCCGGGGGTCATTACAGATAGCGAAGAGGGGGAAGCTCTTACCAAGAAGAGCCCATTATTTGTTCTCATGCCCATGCGTTTGAACAGAGAATGATTAATTCGCATGCTTCTCCAGACGTTAACGCTAAAAAATTTTCGTCTCTATACCGACAGGCAATTCAAGTTTTGCCCTAAAATCAATGTCATTTGCGGACCCAATGCGTGCGGGAAGACGACAGTGCTCGAAGCGATCCATTTGTTGATGACAGGGCGCTCTTTTCGCACCGGGCAACTGCGGGATATGATTCGCGAAGGGGCCCCTTTTTTTGCCGTTGAAGCCACATTCCTTAAACAGGGGATTGAACAGTCGTTAACATTTTTTTACGATGGAAACGAGCGTAAGATTCTTTATCATCATACCCCTTGCCGTTCTCTTGCCGGATTGCTGGGCATCATGCAAGGAGTGGCGATGTTCCCCGAAGATGTTGCTCTTATCAAAGGGGCGCCCAGCGTCAGACGGCGTTATCTGGATATGCAGCTCGCTCAAGCCAACCCTTTATATGTCCACCATCTTGCGCGCTATCATCGGGCAATGCGCCAAAGAAATCATTTACTTCGTAAAAAAGATCTGAGAACAATAGAAACCTGGGAACAAGAGATGGCTAAAGCCGCTGTTTATCTGATCACACAAAGGCGTCAAGCCGTTGAAGACTTGCAGGTTCTTTCCCAACAGACGCTGCACAAGCTTTCCGACTCAAAAGAGCAGCTGTCTCTTGTTTATCAGACCATCCCCAAAAAGCATCAAGAGAGCATTTTTTCCTATTATTGCGAGCAATACAAAACAATGCGGCAGAGGGAGGTGCACATCGGTTATACACTAGGCGGACCTCATCGGGACGATATGCGCATTCTTTTGGAAAACAAGGAAGCCAAATATTTTGCCAGCGAGGGGCAGCAGGGCAGTTGTGTTGCCGCTTTGCGTTTGGCCGAATGGGAGCGCTTGAGCAAGCTGGCCGAAGACTCTCCCTTGATGTTTGTTGACGATATCGGAATCCATTTTGATCAAACGAGGCGAGCCTATCTGATGTCGCTTTTGGGATCGCTTCAGCAAGTCGTGTTAACAACGACGGAAGAACCCAAAACCATGATTGAACCGTCCCTGCACACTATCCATTTAAGATCATACGGCCAAAGCGGGTAAGACAAAAACAGGGTTTGTTTTCATGAACTCCGGTGGCCATGATCCCCGCATAAAACAGATCCTGAAAGAGATAGTTGTGGAGGGTTTGGACATCTTCGGAAGTATAGGCCGGGAGATGATATTTCCATTTTTTACCCGTTTTTTTTAGCATCACAGGTGAATGGTTTCCAATAGGTGCCGTGCAGGCTTTGGCAAAATCCTCAACATACATCCAACCATCAACGGAAAGATCCGCCAGACATCTTTCTATTTTTCGTTGATTTCTATCCACGCCTTCGTAAAGAGCGGCTGCCGTCGACTTGTACATCGCAAAAGCTTGCTTCTCGAGCGGTTTTTTTAGCCAATCATCTGTCATCCCGCAAGGACATAAATAATGATCAACGGCGGCGGCGAGGTGAAGCTGCTGGAGTTTTTCGAGCAAAGAATGAAGATAGGAATCAGATGGATGTTGTGCGTAAACAGAGGAAAACAACGATTTGATTGCTTGGAGGGAAAGAGCGCCGTCTCCCTCCTCTTGCCTTAGAGAAAGGGGTTGATTGCAAACGGCTGTCAGAAGGATGTTCATATCCTGAATAAAACCAAAATCTTGAGGATGTGTCCGTTGGATAGACAGAGGATGTTGGATGGAATTTGGAATTCTGTCTCGGAGTAAACGTCGATAAGCACGCCACTCAAAAAAAGGAGTAATGATCTCTTCCCACTGACCATCGCATTGCTCGTAGCTTGAGCAGCAGGCGAGGTTAAACTCCAACAGCAACAGGTATTCTTCAAGCATTTCTCGAGAGAGAGAATACTTGTCGAGCAAAGTTTTTGTGCGCACTTTAAAATCCGGAGCTCTATAAACGTCATTGAGAATCTCATGCAACCGAAAATCATCGAAACGCAAGTCGTCAAGGTGTTGCCGGTAAATCTGGGGCGTACGAAAAAATTTATCAATAATGGAAGTAAAAATGTCGTCGGAAGTCCGGGGAATTGCGTACCAGTCCGGAAGCAGATGAATCGGAATTTGCTGCAAGGACTTTCGCAAAAATTCCATATCGGATCGAAAATTGCGATCAAATTTTGCCATATGAAATCCATAAAATTTGCGCATCTGTTTGTCGACAATGATGTGGTCGGTGTCCAAGTGAAAGAGTTGAGTATTTTTCAACTTTTCCAGCGCAGGAAGAAGGGTCGATGCAGCGACGGATAACGTATCGGCAAGCTTGAAGATGGAGATTTTTAGGGAACTGTGGAGAATCTCTTGGATCACTTCGACTTCGAAATTGGTCAATTCGGCAATCAAAAGTCGATGGGCAATGTCACGATGATAGGGATAGTCGGAAAGACTAACTTGAATTTTCTTATTCGTAATTTCTATCATCATTTAATTTTCAGATGGTATAATAAAACACAACCATTAATGAATATATACATAAAATAGTTTTATTGCAACAAAAAATTTCATTTACTAAAAACTTTTATTTATATCGAAAATTGGTTTATAATAAATAGGAGGGAGAATCCATGGAACCAATAAGAGGAAACTTGCCGATATTCCATTCTGATAAACGATTATCGGAAGGGCCGGAGCAAAAGACATTCCGGGAGCCCTCGGCGGCTGATTTCCCAAAGTCGTTAGCGGAAACACCGCAACGAGTTGTGAGGGACAGTGCGAAACAATTGATGCATGGGCACGCGCTCCCGACGGTTTTGAGGGATGTTGCCGGTGCTGTTGTTAAGCAAAAAGAGGGTTTTAGTCTTGCTGCACCGATTTTTTTAAGGGGAGAATTAAAATTTTCTGACAAGATTGTGCCCCCGGTCGTTAGGAAAACGGGTGAAAAATCCTGATCACGAGGTTTTTATGGAAGAAGAAAAGCGTGTTTTCCTATCCGCGGTTAAACAGCAAGAGAAAGATGAATTTAGAGAAGCGGTGGATGAGTTAGTCGACGGGATTGTCGAGGATCTTGAAAAGGAATATCATAGTGAATTAGAATCATTTGACGCTTATGCACAAAGAGTTAGAGAAGAAGTTCACGCGGATATGGCAGAGTTTCGGCACCATTTTTTGAAGGGATACGATGTGTTGATCGAAGAATTAACTCAGCAGTACAATGGAGCAAATACCACAGAGGATAAGCCGCCTCCCGGGGCGATCATTCTGTAAATGGATAAGAGGTATGGAGGAAATGGAAGAGTACAAAATTCCCAAAGAAGCCCTTGAAAACCTGAAAGATCCTGAGGTTATCCGAAGGCAGATGGAAGAGGGGAAGACCTTTCAGGAGATCATTGGATATACCACCGAGGCAATGGAAAAGTTTTACCGGATTGCCCGTAAACTTTTTGAGCAGCAAGAGTATCGAAGGTCTGCTGATGCCTTTATCTTCATGACGACGTTGAATCCGATGGTGCACAGTTACTGGTTGGGTTTAGGTATGTCCGAGCATTTGGATGGAGACTATCAAGGAGCTCTTTTGGCATATGCCATGGCAATTTTAACAAATGTGGAAAATCCGATTCCTCATTACCATTCAGCTTCTTGTTATCAGGCGCTTGGCGATGATGAAAGTGCGATGGGTTCTCTAGAGATAGTGATTCGATGCGCTGAAGGGAAGGAAGAACACATAGGATTAAAAGAGCAGGCCGTGAAAATCAAAGAAGCTCTTAAGAGGAAAGGAAGGCAATGATCAACTTAAAGGATTTTTTCATCAACAAAGACGCGCTCGAAAAGGTGAATAATGAAGAGGTGTTGATGCAATACTTAGAAGAGGGAAAGCCCTTGCAAGAGTTATTTGGTTTTTCGAACGAGGCGACAGCGGAGTTTTACGGGGCTGCGAAAAGGATTTTAGAACAGAAACGATTTGAAGATGCGATGAGTGCTTTTGTCTTTTTAACGACGATCAACCCCTATATTTCAGATTTTTGGTTGGGGCTGGGGATGGCTCAACAAAAAAATCAGGAACATGAAGCGGCATTATCTTCCTATCGTACGGCTTTTACATTAGAAGGAAGGTCTATCCTGCCGTATATGTTGGCTGCTCACTGCTGCCTGGAGATTAAGGATTTCGACCGGGCAAAAGAGGTGTTGGAATGTGCTGAAGACTATGCTGACGAGCATGCCGAAGAGAAAGAGTGCCGGCAGCTTAGAGAAGATCTCGTCGCAGCCAAGCACTATATTAACGGACAAAAGAAAAAGATGAGCTAAGAGTGTGTTTACAAAGTCATGGCTTAAGAAGGGCATATTAGAGAATATGGCTGACGAAAGGTCTGCAAAAAGACTGTTCATGGCTTTGTAAACACCCTCTAAAGGACAAGGAGGAAAAAATAATGAATGGAGTAGGACCTTCGGGTATTCCTTCTCACCAAGTGTCCGATATTCGTTCGAATCAGGTGGAGACGCCTAGAAGTAAAGATATGACCGAAATTTCAGCTACTGGAGGGCAATTGAGCGGACCAGAAACGATTTTTAAAAAGCTGGAACAAGGTGTAAGCGAGGAACAAAGGGGAATGGTAAAGTTCAATGTGCCCACTCGCCATTCTTTTTCATCCTCTACGGAAAACTCAGTCAATAAGTTGTTGATGAGGAGCCTTGTTCTCGATTGTTTTCAAAGAAAACCAACAGGAAAATAGGTCAAAAACCCCCGTTAAAACCCGGGTTTAAAGAACTTTTTTCGTTGTTTGCCGCAATGCCCCTTGTTTGAGGTGTGTTCTCAGTATGGAGGCACCCTTATAAGGCTCTGAACCGATGCCTTAAGGAGCTTGCGGCTTTTTATTTTTGATGAGCTTCGCAGGGAATAGCCCTTTGCTATTTCCAAGAAGCCAAGAAAATTCGCCAAACTTCTTCTCTAAACCTCGATACCTTAAATCAAGCGCCATTGCTTGTTCGTAAACTTTTTCGAGATAGCCTGGCCCGAGTTCACGACATTATTTGCCCTAAGGCAAAAAATGTTGTGACATTTTTTGCCTTAGGGCAAATAATGTCGATATAAGAATCTCTTAAAATTTGGGCTCCAGTGCTAAAAAAAAGGTACCTTACCCCATTTGTGATCGAAGACCTCGAGGAAAAAATGGTCTTTATCTCCGGTCCTAGACAAGTTGGGAAAACCACCCTTTCTCGTGAACTCGTTGCGGTGCACATCGACCATTGCGTTTATTATAACTGGGACTATAAAGAGGATCGAAAACAAATTTTAGGGTCGAAATGGCCCTCCGATGCCAAGCTGATTATTTTAGATGAGATTCACAAATATCGTAGGTGGAAGACCTTAATTAAAGGGAATTATGATAAATGGAAAAAGGAATATAAATTTCTCGTTACGGGAAGTGGAAATCTGAATACCTATCGAAAGGGGGGAGACTCGCTACAAGGAAGATATCATCATTTTCGCCTTCATCCATTTACGGTAGCAGAATATGCCTCGATTGTTGTCGAGGCCCCTAAGCCCTTTTTGGAATTAACTATTTCCCACTCTTGTTCTGAGGATGATTTCAATGCCTTATTTCATTTCGGTGGTTTCCCCGAACCCTTGATCAAACACGATGCTAGGCATCTAAGACGTTGGCATAGAGAGAAAATTGAGAGGCTATTTCGAGAAGATATTCGTGATATCGAAGCCATTCGAGATCTTGGCACCATGCAGGTGCTGGCGGACTTGCTGCCCGAAAAGGTAGGATCTCCTTTATCCATCAATTCGATAAGAGAAGATTTGGAAGTGAGTCATAAAGCCGTTAGCCACTGGATGGCAGTATTAGAGTCTTTCTATTATCATTTTAGGATTTACCCTTTTGCGAGCAGGAAAATCCGGTCCTTAAAGAAAGAACCTAAATTATTTTTATGGGACTGGTCGGAAATAAAGGACGAGGGGGCAAGGTTCGAAAATATGATCGCTTCTCATTTGTTAAAATTCGTCCATTTTCTCCACGATTATAGCGGGTACAAAGCAGAATTATATTACTTGAGGGATCGTGATAAGCGCGAAGTTGATTTCTTGGTGACAATCGATGGTAAGCCATGGTTCGCCTGTGAAGCAAAGCTAAGCGACAGTGCTATTTCTTCTCATCTCAACTATTTTAACGAAAAACTCGCCATCCCTTTTTGCTACCAGATCTACAAGGAAGGTCGAGAGGACTATAGAAAAGGGAATATCCGTGTCCTTTCTGCAGCCGGATTTCTGCCGTGTTTATTCTGACCTGAAACCTAGCGCTCTGTCAAGCTTAGATTAAGGGGTTGGGCCGCGCGAAAGCTCCCGGGGTTGAACGATC
>JBAUVX010000024.1:0-2512 GCA_049583465.1 Waddliaceae bacterium
GGGTGTATAGCCAAACAGTTGGAGTACTCTAGGCCGCCAATTCCATCGTTTCCATCGTTTCATTCTCCATAAAATTTCCGTAAAGTCTTTGTTTCTCTTGGGCGATGTGGTACTGCCAATAATCGCCGGTCATTCCGTTGATTTGGATTGATCTCATTGCCAGCACCGCTTCTGCTCCAGCTATTGTCCAGCGCATCCCGCACTGTTCCATCCGATCTTTCACCAAATTTTTGCACGCCCCTTCTACTACGCCAGATCCAATGGGGTATCCTCTTTTAAGGTATATGTCATAGCGCATGTAGTTTTTTCCATTCTCTAAATACGTGATGACTTTACGCAAGCGCTCTTTTCTTTCTCCGGAGACGGTTTCTAGTAGCTCCTTAAATTCGGCAATCACCTCTTTTACTTTGCCCAAGAGAAGTTTGTTCAACTTATCGGTTATCCAGCTTGCTGCCTCCGGGCTGCCTTCCCTATAAAAAACATGAGCCCCTTTCCAAAGGTATTCCATCACATGGTAGATATCGATAATGATCAAGAACCATGGGAGGTATTTTTTCATCAATTGCCGTAACTTATGCTCCCCATCCACAATAGCTACAGCTTGTTTCTTTTTTTGGGGATCCCTTTTTGCAACTTCTTCCTTAAGACGTTGAAACGCACACTCCTTACCCTCCAACGTTGCTTGGACTACTTTATTGCATGGATGCGGACGCTTCTTTCCATCTTTCCCCCTTGTTAAAAAATCTTCAACCGTCCTTTCATGGGAGTCTATTGTATACACGCCTATGACAGTAGACATTTTCTTTTTCCCCGGTTTTTCGTTTTTCTTATCTACCTTCTTTTTTACCCTTTCACCCGTTTTTCTCATCTTTCTAAGCCGTTTCCCGGTAACTTTTTTTTCGATCTGATCCTTTCTCATAACGACGCCCTTCCCGTCTGCCGTAGCTACAATAATCCCTTTCTCCGTCTCGGCGTCAGGTCCTTGCCGCTTTTCATAAAACTTCGGAACATCAACGCTTGATTTGTGCATGACAGTTTCCACTGCAGTTCCCCATAAGGGCATCTTCAATACACTTTCTAGGAAACGAGCCGCCTTTTCATAGGGTTCCTCAGATCCAAGAGCGGCGCTCCATTCTTGCAATACATACGAGTACTCTACCCCAGGCAGATTGAGTTCAGCGTCCAGGGGATAAATCTCGTGACGTCCTTTTGCCCAATAGCACGCTCTTGGAATGCTTATCCTGCCAAATATAGACAAATATTCTCTATGTTTTATTGAGTGGTAGGGGCGTCGAATGCTCTCTTTATCAATGTGAACTTTACCCTTATGCCCAACGCCCTTTTGTTGAAAAAATACCAAAAGCAGCGTCATACCTAACTTCAATAGAGAGTAAAAAATGCCCTTTTCTACTTCATTAAGTTGTTGGCCTTGTGCTTGCCCTTGAACGTAGGACAAAATATCGTTGAATTGCTTTTTTGCTTGTGTTATATGTTGTTCCATAATACTCCGGTGTATGTGTGGGTTTTTTCAAAAAACATCTTACACTCGGAGTACTTTTTTATCCTACTTTTTTTACCTTTTTCTCCTCACAACTGTTTGGCTATACACCCACATGCGGAATGTGGGTTAAAACCCAAGTTCCACTTTTTGCGGGCTTTGTTGCATCATTCACCACAGAGCCCACAAGAGCACTCAGAGAAAGAATGAGGATTTTGATTTAAGCCGCTATCAATTCACTTTCCGGCATTCCCGGTCTTGTCATGATATTTAGTGCTTCGCATTGTGCCCTTGATTCAGCTCTTTGGGTTTCCAATATTCTGCTTTTTAAATCATTCCCAAAAATACGTTTAAACCCAAGTTCCGCTTTTTGTGCGAAGCGATTTCAATAGATTTTTGATTCTAAGTGGGTTACAAAACCGAAGCTTGATAGAGCACTAGCAGTTACCGGCGATGACGTGCCTCACTTCGCTACAAAGGCGTTTTGCTTCGGGAAAAGTCACATGTTCTTCTGCTTGAGAAAGAGGAACCCATCGACTTGCCGAAAGTTCTTCTTTTTGCAAAGTTACGTCCCCTTCTACCACTGCAAAAAAATACACGACCTTTTTATGTACAAGAGCCGCATTTCTTGTGTAATGATAGTATTCACAAAAAGGTTCTTTATAAAGAATTTCTTTTACACGCAATCCCGTTTCTTCAAAGAGCTCACGTTGCGCCGCTTCGATTCCACGTTCCCCTTTTTCGGGATGCCCCTTGGGAAAAGACCAGTGACCTGCTCGGTGTTGAATCAATAAGACCTGCCAACCTAGGGTGAGACAAAGTTAACCTGTTTCAGTCAGAAGCTCCTCCGAAAATCCCCCTATTTCTTGTCCCGAATTATTTAAAAAAAACAAGGGATGAAATTTCCCTTTTCTGAAAGCTTGGCGACGTTTGGCTTGAAGGGTAATCCCTAGATTTTGCTTTTCCCAATCGATTACATCCTGAACCTTGGTTGTAGTTAGTGCGTTAGCCACC